>JAAYTS010000325.1 GCA_012517995.1 Clostridium sp. | reverse complement strand
AAATCAGGCATAAAGAAAGTAAGAGCAAGTTTAAGTTCTTTAGCAAACTTGCCTATGCCCTTTCCCTTTGCATTACCTTTTTGGTCGAGTTCAGCTGCCTGGAAATAATAATCAGCAGCATCGATAATTCTTTCGACACCTGCTCCCTGCTTATATTGTGCAGTAGCCAGTTTAGCAGCAACTATATAGGTTTTTGGCCATGTTTTAGTAGTCTCATTAGCCAATGCTTCATTTATCCTTTCCTGAGCAGTAGCAAGGTCACCGTTATCAATCATAGTAGATGCAATCGTAACTTTACCCTTCTGAGAAAAGGCTGATGCTGCAACAATTACTGAGAACAATAGTAAAATAATCCTTTTCATTTCCTGTTGTTTTTGTTTGTAATAATAAAATTACATTGATTTAGTAAATAATCATCTGAATTATTCAATATTCTCATCTTCAGGTTCATTATTTTCTACAAGATCGCCTTCCGATGATTCATACATTTCATTTTCAATGCGTTCAGACACAACCTTTGTAACTGATGCGATAGCATCCTGTTTCTTATCCAGGTTGATTAGTCTTACCCCCTGAGTGGTTCGTCCTGTTACTCTCAGGTCAGCTACTGCTACCCTGATAGTTACACCTGATTTATTTATAATCATCAGGTCATTGTCTTCAGTAACATTCTTAATATCGATCAGATCACCTGTTTTATCACTGATCTTCATAGTCTTGACACCTTTTCCACCTCGGTTGGTAACCCTGTAGTCATCGAGTTTGGAACGTTTTCCATAGCCCTTTTCAGATACTACCAGAATATCATCTTCTGGATTCTTGACACAAATCATGCCAACTACTTCATCACCCTCATCCAAAGCAATACCTTTTACACCTTGGCCAGTACGTCCAATAGCCCTGATTACTGACTCATTAAACCTGATAGCACGACCTTTTCCGGTAGCCATCAATATTTCGTTTGAGCCATTAGTGAGCCTTGCGCTGAGCAGTTCATCATCTTCTTTGATTGTAATTGCAATTACCCCGTTTTGTCTTGGTCTGCTGTAATCAGCCAAAGGTGACTTCTTGATGATACCCTTCTTAGTGCCCATCACTATATAGTGTGAGTTTACAAAATCAAGGTCTTCAGCCAGTCGTTTAACTCTCATAAAGGCCTTAACAGTATCGTCAGGTTCTATATTTATCAGGTTCTGGATAGCTCTACCCTTTGAGTTCTTAGAGCCTTCAGGGATTTCATAGACCTTGAGCCAGTAGCAACGCCCCTTCTTTGTAAAGAAGAGCAGGGTTGCATGCATTGAAGCAGGATAAATCTGCTCAATAAAATCGTCATCGCGGGTTGAGGAACCTTTAGAGCCCACCCCTCCCCTGTTTTGTGTTTTAAACTCGGATAATGGAGTCCTCTTGATATAACCCATATGGGAAATGGTGATTATCATTTCCTCATCAGCATAGAAATCTTCAGGATTGAATTCTTCAGAAGAATAAACAATTTCGGTTCTTCTACCTTCGTTATACTTCTGCTTTATTTCAATCAGCTCATTCTTAATGACCTCCATTCGCAAGTGAACATTTGCAAGAATATCCTTCAGTCTAGCTATTTCAGTAAGCAGATTATTGTACTCATCACGTAGTTTATCCTGTTCAAGACCGGTCAACTGGCGAAGCCTCATTTCAACAATAGCACGAGCCTGGATTTCAGACAGCTGGAATGTTTCAATAAGCTTATCCTTAGCCTCATCTGGAGTTTGAGCTGCCCTGATAATTCGTATGACTTCGTCAATATGATCAGATGCAATAATCAGTCCTTCAAGGATATGCGCTCTCTTTTCAGCCTGATCTAGCTCAAACTGGGTACGACGAGTAACTACGTCGTGCCTGTGTTCAACAAAGTTTGAGATCAGGTCCTTGAGGTTAAGCATCATTGGGCGACCCTTGACAAGAGCAATGTTATTTACCCCGAAAGATGATTGCAGCGCAGTGTTCTTATACAGATGATTGAGCACCACATTAGCGATCGCATCCTTTTTAAGGTCGATCACGATACGCATACCTTCACGGTCAGACTCATCATTAACATTGGAGATGCCATCTATCTTCTTCTCGTTTACAAGGTCAGCGATTTTCATTATCAATTCCGCCTTATTGACCATGTATGGTATCTCCCTGATAACAATCTTCTCACGTCCGTGTCCGTCTGTTTCGACCTCGCACTTAGCCCTGATGACTATTCGACCCCTACCGGTTTCATAGCTTTCCTTAACACCTTCATAACCGTAAATAATACCTCCGGTCGGGAAATCAGGAGCCTTTATTATTTTTGTCAGTTCGGGAATTTCAATCTCAGGATTATCAATATAGGCAATAATGGCATTGACAGTGTCCACAAGGTTGTGCGGTGCCATATTGGTTGCCATACCCACAGCAATACCTGAAGCACCGTTGATAAGCAAAAGAGGAATTCTAGTAGGCAGTACGGTAGGTTCTTTTAGAGAATCGTCAAAGTTCATCTGGAAGTCTACCGTATCCTTTTCTATATCAAGCAGAGTCTCTTCAGCCAGTTTGTTAAGTCTTGCCTCAGTATAACGCATTGCAGCAGGGCTGTCACCGTCAATGGATCCAAAGTTACCCTGACCATCAACCAGTAGGTACCTCATAGACCAGGTCTGAGCAAGGCGGACCATTGCATAATACACTGAAGAGTCGCCGTGCGGGTGGAATTTACCAAGCACCTCACCCACAATACGAGCGGATTTTTTATAAGGCTTATTAGAACCTACCCCAAGTTCGTGCATTCCAAACAATACCCGTCTATGAACAGGTTTCAAACCGTCGCGAACATCAGGTAATGCCCTGGAGACTATTACCGACATCGAGTAATCGATGTAGGATGCTTTCATCTCCTCTTCGATGTTAACCTTAATTATTCTTTCTTCTTCAATCATTATATTTATATTGTTTGATGAATCATGAACAAAAAAAAGGTCATAAAACCGACCTTTTT
>JAAYTS010000142.1 GCA_012517995.1 Clostridium sp. | reverse complement strand
TTACAATTACAATCAATTATCACATGGGCATACTTTTCGTAAAGAGGAGTCCTTTCATTGTAAATATCTAAAAAACTCTGTTCTTTATTTCTTGCAAACCTTCTTTTTGTAGTTATTCTTTCTTCTAATTTATCTATATCCAATTTTAAATACACAATTAGCCCATGTTTTTTTAGATGCTCCATTGCTTTAGTATTATAAACAACGCTTCCCCCTGTTGAAATTACATGTCTATTTACATCTAAACCCAATATAACAGTCTCTTGTATCTTTAAAAAATTATCCAGCCCATCTTCTACTACAATATCTCTTAGGGGTTTTTTTTCCCTGTCTAAAATTAATTTATCTGTATCAATAAACCCCATACCCATTTTTTCAGAAAGTGGCTTTCCAACAGTTGATTTTCCTGAGCTGGGCATTCCTATCAGTACAATGTTTTCCATATCATTCTCCTCACAATAAAAATACATAGTCTTTATTAAAGTATTATACATGTAAATTTGTAATTCTCCAATTACTTTTTAATATTTATATCTTAAAAATATGTGAAATACCTTTAAAGATAGTATTTTCATGTTTATTAATTTATTTAAATTTAGTATAATAATTAAGTAAAGTAAATATTTTTATACTTAGGAGAATTAAAATGAAGGATATTCCCCACATTATAAAAGATTTTTTAAGCTATATGGAAACAATCAAAGGTAAATCCAAAAACACCGTTCAAGAATATTACTACGATTTAAGACTTTTTTTTCGTTTTATGAAAATTCATAAAGAGCTTTTAGAGGAAGAATGTGAGTTTGACAAAATTGATATATCTGATGTTGATATTGATTTAATAAAAGAAATTTCTTTAAGTGATCTCTACTCCTTCATGTCATTTTTAAGCAGGGAAAGAGATAATAATTCCAGCTCTAGAGCCAGGAAAGTTGCAAGCATCAGATCTTTTTTTAACTACATAACAAATAAAGCCAAACTTTTAGATTACAATCCTGCAAGTGAACTTGAATCGCCAAAAATATTAAAAAAGCTTCCTAGATATCTAAACATTGAAGAAAGTAAAAGGCTTCTAGAAGTTATAGACGGCGAATATAAAGAGAGGGATTATGCCATTATAACACTTTTTTTAAACTGTGGTCTTAGGCTTTCTGAACTTGTAAACATTAATATAAACAAAATAAAAAACAATACATTGACAGTTGTTGGAAAAGGGGACAAAGAAAGAGTAATATACCTTAATAAAGCCTGTGTTAATGCTATAGATGCATATTTAAAGGTGCGTCCTGCTGACTGTATAAAGGATAAAAATGCACTTTTTTTAAGTAAGAGAAAACAAAGAATAAGTACCAAAACAGTCCAGCACATTGTAAAAAAATATTTAAATGCAGCTGGACTTGATGCCGAAAGGTATTCAGTTCATAAATTACGCCATACCGCTGCCACACTTATGTATAAACATGGAAATGTGGATATAAGAGTGCTGCAGCAAATACTAGGACATGAAAGCATTGCCACAACAGAGATATACACTCATGTTGACAACGAACAGCTTAAAAATGCACTTGACAACAACCCTTTATCAGAAATAACTTCTGACAATGAGGAATCTTAAAATATATATAAATTTGCTATTTTTCTTTGCATTTATAAAAAAAATGAGTTATATTATTTTATATATATAATGCGAATATAAAAATAATACTTATGGAGATGGGTTATGAATTTTAGAAAATTTTATTTTATAGTATGTTCTGTATTGTCAGTTTTCATGTTTACTCTTGGGATTTTAATGCTTTTTTACATTAATGTAACGGATGTTTATGGAACTGAAGAAAACTCAGATGCTTTAGGAAAGGATCCTTCTGGATTTATAGACAGTTTGTTTGACTCTTTCAAAACAACACAAATGAAAAGCATAAATGTTTTTGTTTGTGGCGGGGATCAGGCAGCCAATCTTACTGACACCATGATGGTGATAAACTTTAATCCTAAAACAGCCCAAATTAATGTGCTTTCCATCCCAAGGGATACACAAATAAGGCTAAATAACAGGACTGCCAAAATAAATGAACTTTATCAAAACGGCGGCGGGGAATTTGCAGTACAAAGATTAAGTGAAATACTCCAGACGGATATTGAATATTATATTCATGTGGGGCTTCCTGCTTTCAAGGAGATTATTGATGTACTTGGAGGGGTAGTTTACGATGTTCCGGTGGATATGTATTATAGAGACCCACTGCAAAATCTTACTATAAATATACAGGCAGGAAAACAGCATTTTGATGGCAAAAAAGCAGAAGAATTCATGAGGTTTAGACAGTACAGTAGTGGAAAGGCAAATGAATATTATGATGGAAGTGATTTAAAAAGAATAAAAGCCCAGCAAAACTTTGTGAAAGAACTTATAAGACAAAAGGCAAACCTATACTATATAACAAGGTTAAATGAAATATTAGATGTAGTTTTTAACAGAGTTGAGACTAATCTTAGCATAAATGAAGTTTTAAAAATGAGTATGAATATAGATAAGATAAATGCTGAAAATATTAATTTTTTCACACTGCCAGGAAGACCAGTCCAACAGGAATTATCATATTTTATACTAGATAAAGTGGAAACCATGAAACTTATTGATGAATATTTTGTAGTGGAAACAGTTGAAATTAAAGAACCAATTGAAGCTACAGATACAGATGAAAAGACAAATTAAAAACTTAATTAATAACCCTTCTTTAGATTAAAAATCCAGTAGGAAGCAAAATAATTTACCCCTACTGGATTTTATAAATTATTTTTATATTTTTTCTAAAAATAATTTATAAGCTTTATAAGTCATATAAATATCTACTTTGCTGGTTACCTCAAAGGGTGCATGCATTGAAAGTACTGCTACTCCAGAATCAATAACATCCATATTCATATTGGCTATGTACTGTGCAATTGTACCTCCCCCGCCTTGATCAACCTTACCTAATTCTGCAGTTTGCCATATAATTTCTTCATCATTAAAAAGTTTTCTTACCTCTCCAATAAATTCTGCACTTGCATCGCTCGCTCCTGCTTTTCCACGGGAACCTGTATATTTTTGAAGAACCACTCCCCTGCCTGCATAAGAGGAGTTCCTCTTGTCATAAACATCTGGATAATTTGGATCAAATGCTGCATTTACATCAGCTGAAAGCATTTTAGAATTTGAAATACACCTTCTTAATGTGAATTCTGTATAGTTATCAGTACTTAAATTGCAAATATCTGCAATGAAATGTTCTAAAAATGCTGATTGGGCACCTGTATTTCCCATGCTCCCTATTTCTTCTTTATCCATTAAAGCACAAATGGAAGTTTTATTATTGTCTTTTAAATCTAAAATTGCCCTTAGAGAAGTGTAAGCACATACTCTATCGTCTTGTCCATATGAACCTACCATGCTTCTGTCAAAACCTACATCCTTAGCTTTCACTGCCGGAACAAGTTCAATTTCTGCAGATTGAAAGTCTTCTTCAACGATTCCATATTTTTCATATAATAGATTTAATATGTTTAATTTCACCTTTTCAGATACTTTATCGTCATTGTAAGGCATTGAACCAAAAAGGATATTAAGTCCCTCCCCTGTAATTCCCTCACTCATTTTTTTCTCCATCTGATTTTTTGCTAAATGAGGCAATAAATCTGTAATTGTAAAAACTGTATCATTTTCATCTTCACCAATTTCAATTTCAATAGAAGTACCATCTTTTTTAACTATTAGCCCATGAAGTGCTAAAGGTATTGTAACCCACTGATACTTCTTAATTCCTCCGTAATAATGTGTTTTTAAAAAAGCCAAATCATCTGATTCATAAAGTGGGTTAGGTTTTAAATCAAGTCTTGGAGAATCAATATGAGCACCTAAAAAATTAAAGCCAGAATCTGGCGACTCTTTCCCTATAACAGCCAAAACAATGGACTTGTTTCTGTTAATTCTATATACTTTCATACCTTCTTTTAACTTTTCATTTGAATTTATAATCTCATCAATTGAAACAAATCCATTTTGTAAAATGAGCTTTTTTGTCTCATTAACAAACTCCCTCTCGGTTTTTGATTTATTGAGAAAATCCTTATAATCTTCACAAAATGAAAAAGTGTTTTTTTTATCTTCCTCACTAATTTTATCCCATGCATTATAATTGGTGTAGGAAAGCTTTTTAAAAAGATTTTGTCCATGACTCTTACCATCTGACATAATTTTTACCTCCTCTTTCATTAAAAATCAGCCATGCTATTGTTATTTTACCATACTTTTTAAACATTTATTTAATAAAAATAAAAAAGCATGGCATAAAAAATGATGCTAAATTTATCCTTTGCAATATAAAAATCTAAAAAAGATCTTTTTTGCAAAACAAACAAGCATCAATTTTTTTATTTTAAAGAGAATATTGAAATGTTTCAGCTAAGTCTTTTTTTATTGTCTCAAAATCCTCTAAAATTTTTATAAGCATATTAACAACTTCAGCATCAAACTGAGTACCTGCGTTCACTTTAAATTGTTCAATGGCTTCTTCAACCTCTAATTTAGATCTATATTTTCTATCAGATGTCATAGCGTCAAAAGCATCAGCTACACTTAGTATTCTTGCTAAAAAAGGAATTTCTTCACCTTTTAGACCTTCAGGATATCCTTTTCCATCAACTCTTTCGTGATGGTATTTTACAAGGGGTACAACATCTTGAAACATTGATATTGCAGATAATATATAAGCACCTTTTAATGGATGTTTTTTTATTTCTTCATACTCATCATATTCTAATTTGTCTGTTTTAAATAAAATATCATCAGCGGTGCCAATTTTACCTATATCATGGAATATTCCAGCAAGTCTTAGAAGTTCAATTTCATCTTCAGAAAGATTAAAAGCTCTTCCTAATTTCATGGCATAATAAGCCACCCTGTCTGAGTGACCTCTTGTATAAAAATCTTTTGCATCAACGGTAAGCCTTAATGCTTCAATTGTATCTAGGTATCTTTTTTTCAATTCCTTGTAGGTTTTGTCCAATTCCTCTTTTTTCATATTTATAAGTGAGTGTAAAAAAGCATTATTTATAGATGATGCAGCTTGTCTTGCATATATTTCAATTAATGCTTTTCCCTCTTTAAAATTTTTACTTTCAATATAAATAACACCCATGGAAGTGTTATATTCATTGTGCAGAGGAAAAATAATGCCAGATTCCAATGTTAAAACCTCATTGATTTCTCTGCTTTTTCCTATTTGCTCCATCAAGTAAGGGTTTAACTTATTAACTAAATCCTGAGTAGGAATATCATATCTTCCCACACCTTTGAATATTACTTTTTTTTCTTTGGTATTGTTAAAATCATCAATTAAAATAAAGGCACTATCACTATTTACCAAAGGCATCAGACCTTTTAAAATTTCTTCCATAATGGTACTGATAGGCTGCAGCTGATATATTTTAGGCACGGTTTGGAGTATTTTATTTAAACCATCTTTAAATTGCTTAATTGTTCTCATTTGTGATATTGATTTTATTCCAGATTCAATTAAAAGCATTAACTGGTCAAAACGGTCACTTTTTTCGCAATACCCTTGAATATCCAGAGCCTTTATTGTATCAAGGGGAGG
>JAAYTS010000141.1 GCA_012517995.1 Clostridium sp. | reverse complement strand
CAAACTGGTTCTTCTAATCAAACTGGTTCTTCCAATCAAATTAGTTCTTCTAAACAAGAACTTTTATCTTCAAAATTTAAATTTGCAAATTCTGACAGACCAATACCTAATGACTTAATATATATTTCTGACCTACAAACAGTATATAATTTATCTACAAATGAATATTATTCTAAAGATAGCTTAGAATTTGATGTTTATTTAACACTTGGAGAAATTATCTCTTTCCATCACGAAAGTTATGGTGATTTCGACCACATACTTCATAAGGACTATATAAAAGAAGATATAGAAGACTTTAAAGAAATAAATAAAGCAGTGGTGGATTTAAATAACTCTTCAGATCAATACATTTACTTTTCTGTAAATGATGATATTAAAATATTAGGTGCAGGAGTAAAAAAAGACGGAAGTATTGACGGTGTTGTTGTAGGTGCATTGTTTCTTCAAAATTCTGAACCTTATGTGAGTTCAAAATTTTATTTTAAACCTAAATATGACGATTGGGGTGATATTTACGGCTTTTTATACTTAGGAGAATTACAAGAAAAATAATTTTATTATAAATATAAAATAGCTTCAGGTGAAAATTCTATTCCACTTGAAGCTATTTTAAAATTAAATGTATTTTTTGCATGTTTGTTTCTTGCCTCATTTGTTTTTATTTTCCTCACTTTTATGTAAGTTTATATTTACATTAAAATCTTATTCATATACTCTGAATAAATTTTATAATTTTCATCATCAAAGCAGACAAATATAACCTCAACTATACTTACATCATTTTGTAAAAAATTTATCACCTCATTAATGGCTATTTCAGCTGCTAAGTCCTTTGGAAATCTATATACACCTGTACTGATGTTTGGAAAAGCAATTCTTTCTACTTTATTTTCAACTGCCAGTCTCAAACTGTTGTAATAGGATTTTCTAAGAAGCTCCCTTTCGTTGTTTTCTCCTCCCCTCCATACAGGTCCCACTGTGTGTATAACATAATTGGCTTTTAATTTGCCTGCAGTTGTAATAACTGCCTCCCCTGTCTCACAACCACCTTGCTTTTTATTAATTTTTATGCACTCTTCCAATATCTCTTTTCCGCCTGCTCTATGTATTGCACCATCTACTCCTCCACCGCCAAGCAAGCTGTTTTTGGCAGCATTAACTATTACATCCACTTCCATTTTTGTTATGTCACCTTTAACAACTTTAATTCTATCCTTAAGATTGCTACCCACCATAATACTTCTCCTTTCCTTTAAAAATTTTTGCCTCAAAATAAATACCTTCTTTTTTTATAAACAATTCTATTTTTTTGATATCTCTTAGTGTTTATTCATAAGAATCTACGCTTTTTATAAGGTTGGGTCTTTTTCTAAAAGATCAGGTCTTTTTTCTAAAGTCCTCTTTAACGACTGTTCTTTTCTCCACTCTTCTATTTTGGCATGATGTCCTGAAAGTAAAATATCAGGCACCTTCCGTCCCATAAATTCATAAGGTCTTGTATATTGGGGATATTCAAGGAAACCATTGTAATGAGATTCATTTTTGTATGCATCTTCACTTGGCAGCACATTAGGAACTAGTCTGCTGACAGAATCTATCAGCACCATTGCAGGAATCTCACCACCAGTTAGTACATAGTCGCCTATAGAAATTTCCTCATCTACAATTTCTTCAATTATTCTCTCATCAATGCCTTCATAATGCCCGCAAAGAAGAATAATATGTTTTTCTTTTGACAATTCCACTACTTTTTTTTGATTTAAAACCTTTCCCTGCGGACTTAAATAAATTAATTTTGGCTTGTAGGAAAGATCTTTTATAATTGATAAGTAAGCATCATAAATGGGCTGGGGTGTCATTACCATACCGCCCCCACCACCATAAGGATAATCGTCTACCTTTTTGTGTTTATTTTTGGAAAAATCCCTTATATTTATTGCATTAATTTCAATTGCATTATTTTCTTGTGCTTTTCCAATTATACTTTCTTTCATTACTGCATCAAAAATATCTGGAAAGAGAGTTAAAACATCAAATCTCATCATCTATCAATCCTTCAGGCAAATTTACAACCATTTTATTATCTTCAATTGAAACATCTTTAACAACCGACTTTAACGCAGGTATTAATATTTCACTTCCATTTTGGTTTTTTACAATATAAACATCGTTGCTCCCTGTCTTTATTACTTCTTTTAATTTTCCAAGAGCCTGTCCTGACTCTTCAAATACATCCATACCAACTAAATCGCATATGAAAAAGGAATCTTTAGGGAGAGTTACTGCATCTTTTCTATCAATTATTATGTATGAGTTTTTAAACTTTTCCCCTTGGTCTAAACTGGATATTTCTTTAAATTTTAAATATACAAAATTTTTATGATACCTTACTTTTTCAACATTATATCTTTCCATATTTTCTGATATATCCTGGGAAATATAAGCCCATTTTAATTTATCAAATCGTTTTGCATCGTCAGTTAATGGAATAATTTTAAGTTCCCCTCTTACACCATGTGTATTAACAATTTTTCCTATTTGCAAAAATTTAGTCATACAAAAAGCACCACCAAATTTATTTTAGTAAATTTTTTATCTATAATAATTGCTAAGCCCACTTATAAAAGATGTGGACAAATAATTTGTCCACATCTTTTATAAAAATATTCTTTAAGTATCAAATAAAAAAATTATTTGGCAAAATCTTTACTTGATTCAGGTAAAGGAAAAAGTTTACTGTAGTATTTCTACAGATACTCTTTTGTCTTCTTTTACAGCAGCAGCTTTCATTACTGTTCTAATTGCTTTAGCAATTCTGCCCTGCTTGCCTATCACTTTACCCATATCATCTTTTGCTACCTTTAACTCAAGTATAATGGATTTCTCTCCTTCCACTTCATTAACAGATACTTCTTCTGGGTTATCTACTAATGCTTTTGCAAGTGTTTCGAGAAGTTCTTTCATATTATTGCCTCCCGTGTTTTTTTACCCTTATTATACTTTCTATGCTTCTTCAACTTTTTTTAAAAGGGCTTTTACTTTATCTGTAGGTTGTGCACCATTTTTAATCCATTTTTGAGCCTTTTCCATATCAATTTTCACCTCAACTGGCTCAACCATAGGATTGTAAGTTCCTATTTCTTCAATAAACCTCCCGTCTCTTGGAGATCTTGAATCAGCAACAACAACTCTATAAAAAGGATTTCTTTTTGCACCCATTCTTTTTAATCTAATTTTAACCGCCATTTTTTCACCTCCCGACCTTAAAATAACCTACTTTTTATTAAAATGGCATTCGGAATTTACCAAATCCCTTTTTGCCACGTTTGCTGCGTTTTGTCATTTCACTCATTGACTTAAACATTTTTTTCATATTTTCAAAATCTTTTAAAAGTCTGTTGACTTGTTGGACTGTTGTACCACTTCCCCTGGCAATTCTCTTTCTTCTGCTGCCATTTATAATTGATGGATCCTGTCTTTCTTTTTTAGTCATTGACTGTATTATAGCCTCAATATGAACCATCTTTTTTTCATCAATATCAACATTTTTTAGTGCATTGGTGTTAAGTCCCGGAATCATTCCTAGTATTTGATTTAAAGGTCCCATTTTTTTAATCTGCTGCATTTGATCTAAAAAATCATTTAATGTAAACTGCTGTGTAAGCATTTTTTTCTCTAATTCAAGAGCTTTTTCATCATCAAATGCTTCCTGGGCTTTTTCAATAAGACTTAGCACATCTCCCATTCCAAGAATCCTAGATGCCATTCTGTCAGGGAAAAATGGTTCTATTTCATTTAACTTTTCTCCAGTACCTATAAACTTAATAGGTTTTCCTGTCACTGCTTTTACAGATAAAGCAGCACCGCCTCTTGTGTCACCATCTAGCTTTGTAAGTATAATGCCATCTATTCCCAACTTTTCATTAAAAGTTTTTGCCACATTTACAGCATCCTGACCTGTCATTGAGTCTACAACAAGCAAAATTTCCTGAGGCTTTACCTCCATTTTTATATTTTTAAGTTCATCCATCAACTCTTCATCTATGTGAAGCCTTCCAGCAGTGTCTATAATAACTAAATCATGCTGCTTTGCATTGGCATGTTTAATTGCTGCCTTTGCTATATCAACAGGATTTTTGCTGTCTTCCATTGCAAAAACATCAATATCAAGCTGACCACCAACAACCTGCAGCTGTTTTATGGCTGCTGGTCTGTAAACGTCACAGGCTACTAAAAGAGGTTTTTTCCCCTGCTTTCTCAAAAGATTAGAAAGCTTTCCAGTGGTAGTTGTTTTACCTGAACCTTGAAGTCCAACCATCATATACACAGTTGGAGGCTTTGAAGAAAAGGTTACTTTACTTTGGCTTGAACCCATAAGGTTAATCATTTCTTCATTTACAATTTTTATAACCTGCTGCCCGGGAGTCAGACTTTCTAAAACATCTTGCCCGACTGCCCTTTCAGAAACCTTTTCAATAAAGTCTTTTACAACTTTAAAGTTAACATCTGCCTCTAAAAGCGCAAGTTTAATCTCACGCATCATTTGTTTTACATCTTTTTCTGTAACTCTTCCTTTTCCTCTAAACTTCTTTATAGTCTCCTGAAGTTTACTGGATAACCCTTCAAAAACCATAATTTAAGACACCTCATTTTTGATATCCTTTAACTTTCAATTATCCTGCGTATTTCTTCTTCTACCATTTTTAAAATAGAAATATCTTCTTTTTTCATATTGCTTTTATCTATACCTTCTAAATACTTGAGTATCTTTTTTTCTTTGTCTTTTTGCATTGCAAATTTATTTAAAAGTCCAAGCTTTTCTTCCATATTTGTAAGTATTCCTTTGCACCTTTTTATATTATCATGTACACCCTGCCTGCTTATATTAAAGTGCTGAGCTATTTCTCCTAAAGAGTAATCGCTGTTAAAATGTAAATCCATAATTTCATATTGTCTTTTAGTTAGCATCTGTCCGTAAAAATCTAAAAGCATCGACATTTTATAAACATTATCCATATTCTTATTCACCTGTAAAGCAAAACACTTTACACCTCATTTTATTTCAATTTTAAGCATTAGTCAAGAGGTTTTTAAAATTTTTTAATTTAAGCTTTAATTTCATTTAAAATAAAGTCTAAATATAAAGATACAATATTTATATCAGTTTTTGAATATAACATTCTTGCTCCTACAACATCTTCAATTTCATTAAAAACCATTTTTCCTCTATGAAATACAAAGTCTATACCTACAAGCCCAAAATCAAATAGCTCAATTATTTTATATACTATAGACCTTTCTTCATGGCTTAAATTATATATCTTTGCAGTGCCTCCTAAAGAATAATTGCTTCTAAAATCAGAATTTGAAACTCTTAAGATAGAAGCTATTATTTGATCCTTTAACACATAAACTCTTAAATCTTTTCCTAAATCACTAGCTGGTTTTTGAATTACAATATTTTCATCAGAAATTGAGTCTATAGCTTTTTTAAATTCTTCTTCATTTTTAACTAAGAAAACATTTTCTCCACCACTGCCAAAGGAAGGCTTTATAACAGACGGGTATTTAATAGAAATACAAGTACCTTTTTTAACAAAGCCTGTATCCATAATTTCAACATTTGCTTTAGAAACATACTGATAGGTTTTTTGTTTATCGTTGCATATAGCACTTACAAAACTGTTGTTAAAAACAGGTATCCCCATAAATTCAAAATGTTTTGTTAAAAGGGGATTAATGGTTCTCATAATTATAAATTGAGGCATACTGCACTCTTTGTTTTTGTATAAAAGAGTGCAGTTGTTGTTTTTTATACCAAATTCAATATCTTCAATTAATATGAGTTTAAGGTCTATATTTCTTTTTTTACATTCTTCAAAATATATATTAATATAGTTTATATTCCGCTCCACTCTTGCCTTGTCATAAAGTAGCCATGCTTCCATTATTTTATTTCCACATTCCTTTTTGTATTTTTTGGGTATTAATTAATTTTAAATTTTTTAAGTTTTAGTTGGCATAAAGCTTCATATCTAAATTTAAGCTAAAGCCGTTTACCTTTTCTACAATATGTCTTATAATGTATTCTGCCACATTAACACCTGTGCAGTCATATATATTTTTAAAATGTGCATTTGAATTTACTTCACAAAAAACAGGCTCTTCATTTTCGCCAAATAAAATATCGACACCGGCAAAATCCAAACCAAGGGTATCACACACTTTAACTGCAAGTTCAATCTGGGCATCATTTGGAGTATATTCTTTCATTTTCCCTCCATTTGTTATATTAGCCCTAAAATCATTTTCATTATAGCGGTACATTGATGTAACCATTTTTCCTCCAACAATGTGTATTCTTACATCTCTACCCCTGCTAGACTCAATAAACTCCTGAAACAAAATTGGCTTTGTTCCTAAAGTTTTAAGCATCTCAATTAATTTGTCTTTGTTTTCAATCATATAAACTTGCTGACCAAAAGAACCAAAGCATTCTTTTATTATCAAGGGGAAACCTAGGTTTCTTATTATCATGTCAATATATTCTTCATTTTCGTAATTAATATTATCTCTATAAATTTTAGGTCCTATAATTGTTTTGGGTGTTTTTATCCCCCTTTGGGATAATTTAATATGCGATAGCGATTTATCATCACATATCTCAATTGCTGATGCTAAATTAAAAAGCTTGAAACCTTTTTCTTCTAAAAAGTTTGCAAGTCTTATATCTTTATCCCAAAACAAAATAAAGCTTGGCTTTTCAAAATTATTAATATTATCATAATCAAATAAACCACTCATCAGTTCAACATTTGTTTTTTTTATTAAATTAACATGTTGTTTTTCTGCAGCTTCTGTAAGCATACTAAATATCTCTAAAAACTTTTTTGATGTGATAAAATGATTTACAACAAGCCACCCTGTCATAATCTTTCTCCTTAAAAATTAAATTTTTGCATAAATCATTTTATCAAAAGAACAACTTTTTTAAAAGGGTTTTGGGTAATAAAATATAAAATTAGTCAACAATAATTATAAGTTCTTCCCCTGCTTTAATTTCACTGTTTTCTAACTTGTTTAACTCCATTATTCTATGTATGTATTCCCTTATATCACTTTTTGTATTGTAGCGCATTGCAATATCCCACAAAGTATCTCCATTGTTAACCCTGATTACTTCATAGCACTCTTCTTTATATCCATAAATATTAGCCATTGATATTATTATAAACATTGAAGTTAAAACAAAAGCAATGAAGCAAATAAATCTCTTTTTGTTTTTTAAAACATATCTTTTTTTCATTAAAACCAACTCCCAAACTAATAATTCAAGAACATGTGTTCTTAAAAGAATTATACCGAACATTAGTTCTTATGTCAATACTTTTGCCGAACATTAGTTTGTTTTTTTTAAATAATATGATATAATACCTTCAAGACAAATATTCTAGGGGTGAAAAAATGAAAAAGCAACTTACTAAAAAGCAGCAGGAAATTTTGGATTTTTTAAATAAAGAAATAGAAACAAAGGGTTATCCCCCTTCAGTAAGAGAAATATGCAAAGCTGTTGGTTTTAAATCCACATCAACAGTACACAGCTATTTAAGCAAATTAGAAGAGGAAGGATATATAGTAAAAGACCCTACAAAGCCACGTGCTCTTAAAGTTATAAAAAATGATAAAAAAGAAAACCTAAAAGATTCTGATAATCACTATAGTAAAAAAGACTATTACAGCAAAAAAGAACTTGTTGATGTGCCTATAGTTGGTAAAGTTACCGCAGGTCAGCCTATATTAGCAGTTGAAAATATAGAAGATACTTTCCCCTTACCTGTAGATTTTGTTCAAAATTCTTCTGCATTTATGCTGAAAGTAAGTGGGGACAGTATGATAGAAGCTGGTATTTTAGACAACGACTATATACTTGTAAAACAGCAGTCTACTGCTATAAACGGGGATGTAGTGGTGGCACTTATTGGAGATGAAGCAACTGTTAAAACCTTTTACCGTGAAAAAGAACACATCAGACTTCAACCAGAAAATAAATATTTAGACCCTATTATAATAAAAGATGATTTAATGATTCTAGGTAAAGTTATAGGTGTTTTTAGAAAAATGTGATTTCAATCTTTAAGACATGGCTAAAGAGACTTCTCTTTTTGAAGTCTCTTTTTTGCCCACATGCCATATTCAAAGGAACTACAAGACCTTCTTATTAGATTACCCTTTTTTAAAATAAATTTCATGGAATGCAAACTTAAGGACAAACATATTACATGCTTATCTTTCATTATTTTAAATTGTTATTCAACACCTCTGGAGTCATTAAAAATAAGATTAACCAATTTCATTGGACTAATAGTAGAAATAGCATGTTTGTAAATTAGTTGCTGCCTTCCGTCGCTATCTAGAACAACGGTAAAATTATCAAATCCCTTTACTAATCCCTTTAATTGGAATCCATTAGTAAGATAAACTGTTACAGGGATATGTTCTTTCCTTACCTGATTTAAAAAGACATCTTGTAAATTAATAGTACTCTTAGACACAAATAATCCTCCTCTTTTTCTCTCTTTATTTTTCTTTCTTTATTTATTTTCTTTATTTTTAAAAACATAAAATTATTATTTTTTAAAACATATACTACAATTTATATTCTACAAGATAATTCCATACCTTGCAATATGATATTTAATTTTTTCTACAATTTCTTTTTCCCTATTTATCTCATCTGCTTTAATCCAATAAACATTTTTTAGTTTTTTAAACCAGGTAATCTGTCTTTTTGCATATCGTCTTGTGTCCCTTTTTAAGATATACAATGCCTCTTCTTTGGAAACTTCTCCCTTTACATATGACATTATTTCCTTATAACCTAATCCCTGCATAGCAATAGTATTTTTATCATACCCCATTTCCATTAGATTTTTTACTTCCTCCACCAAGCCTTCTTCCATCATTATATCCACTCTTTTTTCTATATCTTCATAAAGCCTCTTTCTCTCTTTTGTAAGACCTATAATAATGTAATTGTATTTTGGAGGATTTTTCAAAGACTCCTCCTGATGTAAGGAAATTGGCTTGTTGGTATAGGTATAAACTTCTATAGCCCTTATTACCCTTTTAACATTGTTCATATGTATTTTTTCGGCAGCTTTTGGGTCAATGGCTTTTAGTTTATTGTAAATATATTCATTTCCATATTTTTCTGCTTCTTCTTTAAGTTTTTCTCTCAAATTCCAGTCGCAAATAGTATCGGCAAATTCAATATTGTAAACAAGTGAATTTATATAAAGTCCTGTACCACCGCATACTATTGGAGTTTTTCCCCTTTTTAAAATTTCCTCAATATATTTGTATGCAAGTTTTTGATATTTTGCAACACTAAATTCTTCTGAAGGTTCCACTTGGTCTATAAGGTAGTGTTTTATTCCAGCCATTTCTTCCTCAGTTGGTTTTGCTGTTCCTATATTCATATATTTATACACTTGCATTGAATCGGCGGACACTATTTCACCTTTTATTTCTTTTGCAAGTTCTATTGATACCTTTGTTTTCCCTGAAGCTGTAGGTCCCACAATAACTATTACATTATCCATATCCTTAAACTATCCTTTTAAACATCTTTTCTAATTCATATTTTGTAATTTTAATAATTGTCGGTCTGCCATGAGGACAAGTATAAGGGTTTTTAATTTGTGAAAGCTTTTTTAAAATATTTTTAATTTCAATACTCTCAAGTTTTTCATTGGCTTTAACAGCACCCTTACATGCCATTTTATAAAGTATTTCCTCTGCGATATAAACATTGTCTTTTTTATTCTCTGACATTAGAAAGTCCAAAACATCCAAAAAAGCTTCCTTTACTTTACCACTTTCGCTGTTTGCAGGTACCGACCTTAATATAATAGAATTATCACCAAAATTTTCAATAATAAAACCTAATTTATTAAGCATTTCATTTTTATCATTTATAAATCCTATCTCCTGACTTGTAAGCTCTATAACAACAGGCTCTAACAAGTATTGAGCTAAGTTTTCTTCTTTATGATACTTCTTTTTTAAGCTTTCAAAAACTATCCTCTCATGTGCTGCATGCTGATCAATTAAAACTAAGTTCTCACCACTTTGAAGTATAATATATGTTGAAAAAATTTGTCCTATGATTTTTGAGTTAATAAATATATCATCTGCAATTACTTCTTTTTTTTCTGTTTTGCTTTCTTCTTTCTTATCCCCAGTGATTGAATTTAAAGTGTTTAATTCTACTGTGTTTGATTCTATTGTATTTAATTCTACAGTATTTAATTCTACAGTATTTGATTCTGCTGTATTTGATTCTATTGTATTTAATTCTGCAGTATTTGATTCTGCTGTATTTGATTCTATTGTATTTAATTCTACAGTATTTGATTCTGCTGTATTTGATTCTATTGTATTTAATTCTGCAGTATTTAATTCTGCAGTATTTGATTCTGCTGTGTTTAAATTGTCAGCATAATGGATATCTGATTCTTTTTTTTTGCTTTTTTCATTTATTTGTGCTTTTTTAGTTTCAATATATTCAATGGGTTTATTTTTAATATCCCTAATCCCTTGCTGTACATATTCATCCTTTTTAGAATCAGTTTCATATTTAAAAATATTATTTTTATTTTCAACTTCAATATTTTTTACCAAGGACTCACTTAAAAGAGCGTTATTTATAGCATAATACACAGCTCTAAATACATCCTGTTCATTGGTAAAACGTACTTCCATCTTTGTAGGGTGTACATTAACATCAACTAAAACAGGGTTAATTTCTATATTTAAAACAACAAAAGCAAATTTGTTTTTCATAAGGCTTGTTTTATAAGCCTCATCAATGGCTGCTGATATGGTTTTGTTTTTGATGTATCTTCCGTTTATATAAATGGACTGCCAACTTCTAGTAGCCCTTGATATAGAAGGCTTTCCTGCAAATCCATCTATTTTGAACATATCATCTTTATAAGAAACTTTTATACATTCCTTTGCAGTATCTTTTCCGTATATACTAAATATTGTGCTAAGAAGATCATTATTTCCTGGTGTATGTACAACTGTTTTTTTATTATTTACAAGCTTAAAAGATATGTGGGGATTGCCTAATGCTATTCTATTTACTATATCCGAAATATATCCCGCCTCGGTGGAATCTCTTTTTAAAAATTTAAACCTTGCAGGGGTGTTAAAAAACAAATCCTTAACTGTAAAAGTTGTCCCAACAGGACAGCCTGCCTGACTTACCTCTTCCACCACCCCGCCTTTTACCCTGACATAGCTTCCAAATGATTTATCTTTAGTTCTGGTTGTAAGCTCAACAACAGATACCGATGCAATGCTTGCTAGTGCTTCCCCTCTAAAACCTAGTGTCAAAATCCCATCTAGATCATTAGAACTTCGTATTTTACTTGTTGCATGCCTT
Organism: Clostridium sp.; assembly: GCA_012517995.1. GTDB lineage: Bacteria > Bacillota > Clostridia > Acetivibrionales > Acetivibrionaceae > Herbivorax. Next base: position 70,820 of record JAAYTS010000141.1, on the reverse strand, counting down.
TCAAAAGCGATTAAAACATCGTCTTCTTCCATTCCACAGCCATTGTCAATTACTTTAATCAGGGATATCCCGCCTTTTTGAATTTCCACTGTTATATTTGAACTTTCTGCATCAATGGAGTTTTCTATAAGTTCCTTTACAACTGATGCAGGATTTTCCACAACTTCTCCCGCTGCTATTTGATTAGATGTATTTTCGTCTAGTATTACAATTTGTCCCATAATCAAAACCTTTCCTAATACTATATTAATTTCTACAACATTTAAATTCTATAAACAAAACCCTAAATCTATAATTTAACTAAATCATTTTTATTTTAGCTGCAGTCCCTTACTTTCTTTTGCAGATTATATAATGCATTTAGTGCATCTAATGGAGTAAGAGTGCTAATGTCCATATCCTTTAAATCAGATAAAACTTCATTTGTATTTCTTTGAGCAGTATTAAAGGAGAAAATGTCAATTTGACCGCCAATAGGTTTTTTACCCTTTTTTGTTCTTCCTCTTTTGCTTATATCTGCATTTTCTAATTCTTTTAATATTTCCTTTGCCCTGTTTATTACAGGAAGCGGCACCCCGGCAAGCTGGGCAACTTCAATTCCATAGCTGTCATCTGTGCCTCCTCTTTTAATTTTTCTTAAAAATATAATATCATCGCCTTTTTTTTCAACAGCAATGCAGTAGTTTTTGATTCCCTCTAAATTGTTTTCTAATTCAGTAAGCTCATGGTAGTGAGTTGCAAAAAGCGTCCTTGCCCCAAGCTTTTCTTTATTTGCTACATATTCAATAACCGACCAGGCAATGCTAAGACCGTCATAAGTACTAGTGCCCCTGCCGATTTCATCTAGAATCAATAGACTTCTACACGTTGCATTAATTAATATGTTTGCAACTTCTGTCATTTCTACCATAAATGTACTTTGCCCCGATGCCAAATCATCTGATGCCCCCACACGTGTAAATATTCTATCAACTATCCCTATTTTAGCACTTGTGGCAGGAACAAAACTTCCAATTTGTGCCATGAGAACAATTAATGCAACCTGCCTCATATATGTTGATTTACCAGACATATTAGGTCCTGTAATAACAGAAATTAAATTTTCCCCTCTGTCAAGGTATGTGTCATTAGGTACAAATTCTCCTTCATTAATCATTTTTTCAACCACCGGGTGGCGACCGTCAACAATCTCTATATCATCGCCATTTATAACTTTTGGCATAACATAATTTTCTCTGTCTGCAACTTCTGCCAATGTACATAAAACATCAATGTTTGAAAGAGATTGGGCCGTTGTTTTTATTCTGTTTACCTCTTTTGATACTGTCTCTCTAACTTTTGTAAATAAATTATACTCAAGTTCAATAAGCCTTTCCTGAGCACCTAAAACGGTATCTTCAATCTTTTTTAATTCTTCTGTTATGTACCTTTCACAGTTTGCAAGAGTCTGTTTTCTCACATATTCTTTAGGAACTTGAGAATAATATGACTTAGTAACTTCTATATAATAGCCAAAAACCTTGTTATACCCTATTTTTAAGTTTTTAATGCCTGTTTTTTCCCTCTCTTTGCTTTCTAAAGATGCAATCCAGTTTTTGCCTTCCCTCGATGCTTTTTTATATTTATCCACTTCTTCATTAAATCCTTCTTTTATAATCCCGCCTTCTTTTACTGTAACAGGCGGCTCATCAACAATCGCCCTCTCTAACAAATCATGTACATCCAAAAGAGGATCCAGTTCATTATAATATTTAACATTAAGACCTTCATTAAGATCTTTTAAAAGTTCTTTTATATAGGGAATTTGAGCTATGGAATTTTTAATTGCAATTAGGTCCCTGCAATTTGCACTCCCTAAAATAACTTTCCCCATAAGTCTTTCTATATCATAAACTCTTTTTAATAGTTCTCGTATTTCCATTCTTATCATAAATTTTTCTTTTAACTCATTTACACTTTTGAGCCTGTCATTTATATCATATAAGTTTATTAAGGGCTGCTCAATCCACTTTCTTAAATTTCTTCCTCCCATAGATGTCATAGTTCTGTCCAAAACCCAAAGAAGAGAGCCTTTTCTTGCTTTTTCTCTCATTGTTTCAGTAAGCTCTAAATTTCTTCTTGTTGAAATATCCAAAACCATATATTCTTCTATTTCGTATTTAGCAAAGTTTTGAATATGGCTTAAATTCATTTTTTGTGTCTGTTCAAGATAACCTAAAAGAGCACCTGATGCATTTATATATAAACTAAAATCATTGTTTTCAAATTGATTATCTTTAAAATAAGTATTTAATTTATCACATGAAAAATCACTAGAAAAGAATTTGTCATCTACTTTAGATATATATACATTAAATCTGTCTTTTATTAATTTAACTAAATTTTTATCTTTTAAAAACTCACCATTTACTACAATTTCTGAAGGGGAGAACTTTGCTATTTCATCAAAAAGCTTTCCTGTAGTATTACCTAGTGTTATGGAAGTTGCCAAAAATTCACCAGTAGAAAGATCCGTTACAGCCAATCCAAAATAGCCCTTTATTTTATATATGGACATTAAATAATTGTTTTTCTTTTCTTCAAGCATTGAGGATTCTGTTATTGTCCCAGGAGTAACAACCCGTACCACATCTCTTTTTACAATTCCCTTAGCTTGTGCCGGGTCTTCTACCTGTTCACAAATAGCTACTTTGTAGCCTTTGTTTACCAGTTTAGCAATGTAGGAATCAGCGGAATGAAAAGGAACTCCACACATGTGAGCCTTTTCATCCAATCCGCATTCCCTACTAGTAAGGGTTATTTCAAGCTCCCTAGATGCTGTTTTTGCATCTTCAAAAAACATTTCATAGAAATCCCCTAATCTAAAAAAAAGAATGCAATCTTTGTATTGTTCCTTGATTTCAACATACTGCTGCATCATAGGTGTCAGTGTCGCCATTTTATCTAACCTCTCTCTATAATTTGTCACATAGATGTCATAAAGCTCATTTAATATAAAATTTACCTGCATCCTCCACAGGAAGAGCCGCATCTTTCCCATGAACATTGTTCTTCGCCTGTAATAGAGTATACTAGTACATCATTTACCTTCTTTATGAGGTGGTCCAGCTTGTCCTTTGATTCAAGATAATTTCTGGTTATGTCACATCTGTTAACCTCATCAAATTTTAGGGAAAGTTTTTCTTTTATTTGGTCTAGTATTTCTTTTTCTGCATCTTCATGGGCTGCTTGCATCATTTTAGTCTGTAATGTTTGATATTCGCGTAGTATAGCTCTTGCTTTATGGTCCCTTTCAAGGTCCGCTTCCCATTTTTTAAAGGTGATCATCTGTTCCGATGTCCCTATCATTGCTCCAAGTTCTTTTGCTTTTTCTAAAATATCCATACCAATCACCCTTTTTAATTAATTTATTTTATGCATTGCTGTGTTGAAAAAATATTGAGTGTAAAATTTCAAGTTGCAATTTTAGGTTGTTTTTTAAGATTATATTTTTTATATAATTCTATCACAAAACAGCTTAAAACTTAACAATTAATTTTTTAAAAAGTATTTTGCTTTTTAACGAAGCAAAAAATTTTGTGTATACGTAGGTATCCCGTCAGAATCCAAATAAACACCAGTACCTAAATGTGTGCAGTCACCAAGTATGTTTTCCCTGTGTCCTGTTGTTGAATTCATCAAAGATTCATGAGCATATATTGGGCACATATGAAATCTTGCAATATTTTCACCTGCAGCGTAAAAACTGACTCCCGCGTTTCTTAGTCTGTCAGAAGAATTTTCACCTTTTAAATTTATATGGTCAAAATAGTCATTAAGGGACATATCCTTGCTGTGTTCTCTTGCAACAGCAGCAACTTTTTCATCAAATTCTAAAAAAGTCTTATTTTCTCTTGTTCTTACTGCATTTACAAGGTCAAATAATTGTCTTTCATAGCTATCCCTCAATTCTTCTGAAGGCTCTCCGTAATAACTCTCTAGTGAATATTCCGTTGCATAATCTATAATCATATAAGAAGTTACCCTTCCCTCATTATGTATGTCATAAAAAATTGTAGCATAGTACCTTCTTTCAACGTCAAACATCTCATATTCAGGTTCTCCGTCCTCTGTATTCTTTATACCTATCGTATATCTTCCATTGCCTTTTACAATAGATCCCATAGGGAGATTAAAAAGTTCATGAACTTCTTCTCTAGGTGTATTATATCCAATACTTTCATTTATTTTATAATGCTTAGAATTAGAATAAAGACCTACTACAGTTTTATTTTTGACACCAACCATAAGATATTTTTCCAAATCTGAATTATAAATATACCACTCAAATCCATATCTGCTTAAATCTATTCTGTCTGGCTTGCCCAAAATATGCTCAACATACCCTACAGGTGCACCAATAAGCCATTGTATATTATTTTGATATTTTTCATTTAAAAGGTCTAAACTTATAGCTTTAGTATAAGCAAAAGGGTAATGAGGTACACTTATTTCTACGGTCCTGCTTTTTGCATCCCAAGATACCTCTGCACCTAAAGCTTCTGATATAAACCTTAGGGGAACCATGGTTCTGCCATTTATTATGGTAGCAGGAACATCAAGGGTAAATCGCTTTTGATTTACACTGACCTCTGTATCGTTAATGAAAAAATAAATCTGCAAAGCTTCCTTCATAATGAGGACTGATTTTTTATCCTCAAACCACCTGACATGTGCATTTAAATTTTCAAAAACACCTCTTACAGGAACCAAAGTTCTGCCATTTATAATAATAGGTTTTACATCGCTAAACTCAACTAAAAATCCGTTTATAGTAACTTTAATCTCATCATTTACTTGTGCTTCTCCATGTACTTCAAGTTCATTAACAGTAAAAAGAAGCACCATCATTATAGCAACAATCAAAGCAAGTTTTTTCATAAGCTTATCTCCCCCTAATCTGTAATTACTTTTCCTGCTAGTGACCATGTCTTTACTTCACCTATCAATATATTTTTTAATTTACCAATATCATCTTTGTTTCCCTTATAATTAACTATTTTATTTGTTCTTGTTCTTCCTGTATATATATTATCGTTTGTTTTACTAATTCCCTCAACAAGAATTTCTACTTTTTTCCCTGAATATGTTTCATTAATTTCCCTACTTATTGAATTTTGCAGGGTTAGAAGATTTTCAAATCTTTCTTTTTTTACTTTATCTAAAATCTGGTTTTTGCTTTTTGCAGCAGGTGTCCCTGTTCTTTTTGAATATAAAAATGTGTAAGCAGAATCAAAACGGACTTTCTTTATGACGTCTAAAGTATCTTCAAAATCCTCATCCGTTTCCCCTGGAAAACCTACAATTATATCTGTTGTCAGCGAGATACCTGGTATATTTTCCTTCAATTTCATAACAAGCTCTAAGTATTGTTCCTTTGTATATCCTCTGTTCATTTCCCTTAAAACCTTTGTACTCCCCGCTTGAATAGGAAGATGCAAATGTTCACAAACTTTACTTAAATCCCTTATTGCATATATAAGTTCGTCGCATAAATCTTTAGGGTGGGAAGTTAAAAACCTGATTCTTTCAATTCCAGGGACTTCATTTAATTGGTATAAAAGCTCTGCAAAAGTTGCTTTGCTGTCTAAATCCTTTCCGTAAGAGTTTACATTCTGGCCAAGAAGTGTTATCTCCTTAAACCCTTGACGTCCTAACATCATTACTTCTTCTTTTATATCTTTAACTTCCCTGCTTCTCTCTCTTCCCCGTACATATGGAACAATACAGTATGAACAAAAATTATTGCAGCCATACATAACTGTAATCCATGCTTTCACACTGTCTTTTCTCTCAACAGGAATATTTTCTACAATTTCTCCATCTGTATCCAATACATCTATAAGCATTTTATCCCTGTCAAAAGATTTTAATAAAAGTTCTGGAAATTTATATAGGTTGTGTGTTCCAAAAATCAAGTCAACATGTCTATACGTATTCTTGATATGACTAACCACTTCCCCCTGCTGCATCATACATCCACATATTGTAATTTTAAGCTCTGGTTTTTCTTCCTTTAGCTTTTTTAAAGCTCCTAAATGACCGTATACCTTTTGTTCTGCATGTTCCCGTACACAACAGGTATTGTATATAATAAGGTCAGATTCATTTATGTCATCAGTTTCAATATATCCCATGTTAGAAAGCATTCCTGCTAATTTTTCTGAATCATGTTCATTCATTTGGCATCCAAAAGTATTTAAGTAGTATTTTAGGACCTTTCCATCATTTCTATCTGCAACTCTGTGTATATATTCTTTTTGCCTTTCTATCTCTTCTTCCAGAACATGGCTGTTTCTTCTTTTCAAAATCATCCCTCCTTTTGCACTCTTAAATTAAGCCTTTTATCCCATAAATATCTTTTTCTATACAAAGCTTTGCTCTTTTACTGTCCTTATCAGAAGATGCAAGAGATTCTTTCAAAAAATCAGGGTTTTTCTTTAAAAAATCCGCCATTGACTCTTTAGGATTATCCAAATATTTCTTTATCATTTCAAATTGTTCCTCATTGATAATCCCCATTGCCAAAACCTCTTTGAAAAAATCAATATCTATATTTATCATGGAAAAAGGCTTGATTCCATTTTCCAAAAGAAGTTCCCTGCCTCCCTGCATTCTATCTACAACTACAACACTCCACAGAATTTGTCCACCTTTTTCTTTTATTGCAGGTATCCATGCCCTTTCATAGCTTGAAGCTTCAGTTATAAGATCTGCTATATGAAGTACTTTGCCCCCATTTAGATTTTTTAAATATTCTGTATTGCCTTCATCTGTTATAACAGTATCTAAATCCTTATATATTGTTACATGGGGTTTTTTTAAAATTTTAGATACGGGCAAGGAAAAAAACCAATCTCTTCTTTCTCCCCCTGATATGTAATCAACATCATCCACATCTATATTATTCTTAATAAAACTGCACATTTCATCTATTACACCCTTATAAATATAATCCTTTTCATAATTATTATATGTTTCATCCAAAAGCTTTTTCGGACAGGCTAGTTTATTTTCTTTTTCATTATCTATAAAACTTAATAAATCTATGGCTTTTTTCTCACTGCCATAAAGAAAATGGGTGTTTATATAATAAGGACCAATTGTTCCTGAAGTATACCAAAAGGGTTTTTGGTGAGAGCTGATTCTAATTGCATAAGTTTCAAATATCCAGTTTAAAAGATTATTGTTATTTTTTTTCACTATTACTCCTCCAATTTAAATTAAATATTTTAAAAACACAAGAATATTATATCACTATAACATATCATTATAGTAGTAGCTGATACTTTAATTGCAGCTATTTATGTGATATGATATAATGTAATTATAGATATATAACTATTTTAAATCTATCAAAATATAAATCTTATGTATATTATATATAATTATCATGAAATGTAAACGGTATTTTTATTTTTAATTCACAACTAAAGCATACTGTATTGTGTTTTTTTCTTAAATATTTTATTTATACATATTTATCAATTTTTTTATAATTGTAGTAGGGAGGAAAGCAAAATGAGTAAAAACGACAGACTAATATCTTGTAACAGAGAATGGACCGGAATTGCTATACTTACAAAAAACGGAAAGCGTGTTTTTCTTGACTATTCACAGATAAAAGAAATCAGAATTGGCTACTATACTATAACAAAGCTATTTTCTAAAAAAACAACTGAAAAGATAGAAATTATCGCTAAAGGATCAAAAAAACCTATTGTATTGACTAAACTAATGGACTGGGATCGTTTTGACCAATACAAACAGGAAATTTCTAAATTTGCTACAGATAATAAAATTCCACTTGTAACCCTTGATTAAAAGAACATTTTATTTGGGCTGTGGCATTAAGTAATTGGTGCCACAGCCCAAATAAAATTAATGAATTTCTGATTTGAAATTTAAATAATTATTAATCATTGCAACCATTTCTTCTCTTGTTAAAATTTTCTCTAAAAATAAATCTCCATTATAACCGCTGATTATTCCGCAATTATATACTTTTAATATATCTTCTAAAATGCTTACATCTATATTGGAAAACTTATCCATGTCTGCAGATGCTAACAGATATTGTTCTTTATCTATCCCATTTATAACAAAATTATAATCTAATGTTTTGGAAAGAACCAAAGCAGATTCTAAACGGCTTATTGTTTCCTTTCTTTTCTCATTCCATGAAGCATCAATAAAACCTCTTTTTATTGCTTCATCAATATAGATTTTAGACCAATATTCCTGTTCCCCTTCAGGATTAAATCCTTTTATTTTCATCAAAAGACTTATAAACTCTTCTTTTGTAGCTTCATTACAAGGTTTAAAAGAACCATCTTCATAGCCACGAATATATCCCTTTTCTAAAAATGAGTTTATATGCTCTTTAGACCATCTAAATCTTATATCATAAAAATTTTTTTGAAGTTCTACTTTGTTTTGAGTAAAACCGTAATCAAAAAGTGCTTTTATTTCTTCAAACATATTTGTCCTGTTTACATTTTTCATAACAACACATATTAACTCTGCCCCTTCTTTATTTTTTGCAGAAAACACCCCCGTATTTAAAGCTGCTTTTGTATAACCTGTTTTAACACCATTTACTGTGTAAAGAAGCTTATTATAATCTATATCTTCAAAAAACCTATTTGTTGTTTTTATATGTTTTGCCCCTCTTTTATTGGTAGCTGCTACAACAAACTCACTTTTTGAAACTATCTCCCTGAATTTTGGGTTTGACATGGCATAGCGAGTTATGTTAGCTAAATCCCTGACTGTTGTTTTGTTATCAGGGTACCCATCTTCCACATCAAGACCAATGGGATTGAAAAAGTTGGTGTTTTGTGCTCCAATTTGCCTTGCTTTTTCATTCATAAGATTTGCAAATCCACTAACGCTTCCTGCAATATTTTCAGCAATAACATTAGCAGCATCATTTGCTGAGGCAAGCATTAACATATGTAAAAGGTCGTTTAAGTATATTTGTTCCCCAGGCTGTATTCCAACGTTAGAACCGCCCAATCCTATTGATTTTACTGCAAAATTACTCGCAGTGTAAGGCTTTGAAAAATCACCAAGCTCAATTGCCAATATTGCTGTCATAACCTTAGTTACACTTGCAGGATGCAATTTCATATCAGCATTCTTTCCACAAATTACCACGTTGGAATTTGCATCAATTAATATAAATGATGTACAGTTTGGTGCTATATTTATATTATGTTGTGCATGTAAATAAAATGGATTAATTAATACAGTGATGCATAAAATAATTATTACAGTTCTTAGCTTTAACATAAGTACATCTCCTTGATTAATAAACTAATTTTTATATTTTATCGTCACTCTTTTTATTAATGTTAACATATAATAATGCAAAAAAGTACTAAAAAGAACTTTTTTAATTAAAATGTAAATTTAAATCTTTTAGTTTGTGAAGGTAAATAATAACATTGATAAAACTACCTATGAAATATAATATTTATCATGATATAATTTTAAAAAAGACCCTTTGCACTGTTAATTCACTTACAAAAAAATGAAGTCTTTTTGTATAAAGTGCATTTAAATATTTAAATTTTAAAAATAATATAACGTTCAAGCAATTTAAAACCGATATATAATATTATTTATAGGGTATTAATATTATATAGCATAGGTGTAGGGGGTATATAATGAATAAATCATATGTAAAAAGCTCAAAGGTAATTGTGCCAGTATTTGCTGCTAATTCATCTTCAAGCTTTACCCGATTAAATGATGCAATTAAAATTCTTTTATCAGTCTTTCCTGAAATATCTCATTCAGGAACTGATAAGTCAGAAGAAATTTTGGAAAAAATTAATTTTGACCCATTTTTTAAAATGGCTGCCTTAAAAATTGCTTTGGACTTTTTAACAAAGCGGGATTATGCTGGAAATCTTGAGGATCTAGTATATATTATGTACTTTTTAAAAGATATTGGTGTTTCTGGTATTGCAGAACTTCCATTTACTCAAAAACACCAAAGTACAACAAGCCCTTTTTCCTCATCATCTTTTGGGCTTGAACTGGATTATCTTGTTTTAGAAATGGTTCCTGAAATACAAGAAAATCCTGAACTTTTAGCTATAATTCCTAAAAGACCTGTTTCTTATGAAAATAATTTAGCCTGTGATTTTAGTATGCATCGTGAGATACGAAAAGGTATTTTGGCTAAAGCATACAAAAAGTTTGTTGATAAAATTTCTCAAGAACCCCAATCTGAAAGAGCTAAAAAATATGAGGAATATGTCAATACGTACAAAGAAAATTTAGAAATAAACGCCATATTCTCCATTGTTCAAACTAAGGTGTTAAATACCTATATGGATGCACAGCCTGATTTTAGAACCTGGCCTAAAAGGTATCAAAATCCAGAAAGTGAAGATGTAAAGATATTGGCATCTCTTCACGCTGAAGAAATTGAGATTTATAAATATAGTCAGTTTTGCATACATGAGCAGCAGCTTTTAATAAAAGAATTGTACAATGAGCTTGGATTAAAGCGAGAGGTAAATATTGCATTTGGAATTGACCCCTCTGCTAGCGGAGATGTCTGGTCACTTCAAGGAAAGGCATTTAATATTGAATATGAGCTTGGAACTGACAACGGTCAAAACTGGTGCATTCCTCCGTATATTACAGAAAGTGAAGCTTATTATGAATTAATGGAACAGAGAATAAAATACCTGTCCCAATATATTGATGTTTTGTTTTTAGACCATATGTGTGGTTATGCTACTCAATATATTATAAAAAAAGGAGTACCAAATGACCCTGGAAGGTATGAAATTGACCCTTCTAAAAGGGCACAGAAAATTAAAAATGTTGAAAAAATCATTAAAATTGCCTTAAAGCATGGGCTTGAAGTTGGAGGAGAAACTCTAGGAGATGCTCCAAGGCAAAGTGCTGTTGAAGAGGCCATTAGAAAAATGAAAAAAGAAGGACATCCAATTGCAGAAATGTATGTTGCTCCTCACAAGAGTTTAGGTGGTCAGTATTCTAATCCTCAAAAGCTGCCTGAAGATATAGAATTATTCTTATCCACCCATGATCTGCCTACTATTATTCAAATTCTCTGTGGTAAAAGAGGAGATATAGATTTAGGCGACTTTAGGTACCCGGAACATAAAATAGCCAACTTTTTAAGCCAGCAGTTTGGAATTCTTACAACTCCAAATCAAACACCACTAAATCCTGAAGATATTACCTCCCAAATGGGAATTGCTATATTGGAAGCCTTTATGACATCTTCTGCCCAAACTGCAACCATTCCACTGCAGGATATTTTTGCACTGCTATTTCCAGAAGAGGTAGGGGTTAAAGAGTATTTTAATATAAATATTGCTGGTACTTCCTGTGGAATTGAAAACCCAAATAAGAATTTTTGCAGGATTTTACCCCCTATTCAAAAGCTTGAGCCTTTTAAAAAACAGCTTACAAAAATTTTCAACAGAGAAGACCAGCCATTTGACTATCCTGAAAGGCTCATTGAACACGGCATGTTTTTTACATGGATTGCAAATATAACACCTGGAAGAAAAATAATATATCAAAACCCTGTAACTAAAAAATGGGGTGAATTAAGGCATGAAAAAGAAGGTAATCCTGTGCTGGAAATTGTGGTTTCAAACCTCACTGACCAAAAACAAATTGGCTCTGTTGAACTGCCAAAAAAATTTAAGAAGGTTATTAAGAAAAATAGAAAGTATAAACTTTTAGATATTGCATATCCAGATTCTAAGAAAAAAGCTTACTACAGAACAAGTGAGGAAATGTTAAAAGAAATCTATATAGAACTTGTTAAAAAAACAGACCATCACTTTATAATATATGAATTGTAGTATGCCAATAGTAGTATATGAAATGCAATATGGCAATTCTATAATCTAAAATCTGTAAAATGCACAAAAAGAAGCTGTGGCAAAATTATTAAATAAACCTTTTGCTACAGCTCCTTATTTTTTAATTTGTTTCTTTTAATCTCTTTATTATACTTCCCCGTCTATTTGGGGTTTACATGTACCATACAGTGTTTTACCATTGCAAATTCCCTTTCAATTGCATCATGTACCCTTTCAGCAATTTCATGGGCTTCATTTAATGACTTTGAGCCATCTGCAAGAATTTCTACATCAACATATATTTTATTTCCAAATAATCTGGTTCTGATTTCATCAATCTGCAGCACTCCTTCCTGCGCATTTATTACATTTTTAATTTTCTCTAGCATTTCTTCATCACAGGATTTATCCACTAGTTTGTCAACGGATTCTCTAAAAATATCAAATGCTGCTTTACCGATAAATATGCATATTACTAAACTTGCAACTGGATCAAGTATAGCAAACCCAACACGTGCTCCTAAAATCCCTATAAAAGCTCCTATTGATGACAGTGAATCTGAACGATGATGCCAGGCATCTGCCATAAGTGAGCCTGAGTTGATTTTTTTAGCTGCACTTCTAGTATACCAATACATCCACTCTTTAACTGCTATTGATAAAACTGCAGCAACTAATGCCAACACTCCAGGAATTTCAAGTTCACCATAATTTCCACCAAATATTTTTTCTATTCCATTTAATCCAATAAACATTCCTGTAACAGCTAATATAACTGAAAGTATAATAGACGCAACAGATTCTAGACGTTCATGTCCATATTGATGAGTGCTGTCAGGTTTTTTGTGTGAGATGTGAACACCTATAATTACTATGAAAGTGCTAAACACATCAGAAGCTGTATGAATAGCATCTGAAACCATGGCCCCTGACTTTGCAAATATACCAGCAAATAGTTTTAAAATAAATAATATAAGGTTTATAATGATGGTTGTTTTAGATACTTTCATTGCTATTTTCTTTGATTCTGAATTGCTTAAATGCATATTGTCTTTTTTCACATGGTTCCTCCATATTCACTAAAATGATACCTGCATTTTATTTTCCACTAAATCTATTTGCTAAACATCTTTTTCTTGTGTATCTTTTCCTAATTTAAATTATCAATAACACCTAAAACATACCTACTCAATAAAGTATAATCCACAGAGTTTATTATTCCATCTTTATTTAAATCTGCTGCATTTATGCCATTAAGGTTTGGAAAATCATTTATAATTTCTAAAAGAAATCTTCCAAGGAGCACACAGTCAAGAGAATTAACTATATTATCACCATTTAAATCCCCATATAATATATCTTTATTTAAATATCTTTCTTTTGCAGGATTTGTTCCATTCAACCTGTCTGCACCTATTGAAGGCCATTGTAAAGACTTATAAAAAGATGGCTTTGAATTATGATAGTATGAAATTGGTATGTTTTGATAAGGTGTTTTTTCATCCCATTCAATTGAGCCATTAATATAATTGCCATGTCTTAAAATGGTAGAAGAATCTATTAAATGAGGATAACGGCTGTCTGTATCCCATAATATACTTCCCTTTACCAATTCATTTCCTAAAAACCTTTGAAAGTTTGAAGAGTCTTCAACTTTAATTCCTTCAGATTCTATTCTATTACGCAAAAATGTATTCGGTCCTGAAGGTCCCCAATAGTCTGATACAGTTATTTTCTGAACTATATTTCCTTCAAAAAGATTTGCATGGGGGTAGTGCCCATGAAGTGAAATATCTGCAGGTGTCCAGTTGCCACCCTCGCTTTGGTAAGGCTCTATAGAATAGTTATATCCAAAAACATTGCCATTTGAACCAAGCTGAGCCATCATGGAATGTCTTAAATGTTTAAATATATTGTTTTCAATAAGGCAGTTTGTAGAATGTAGTCCAAGCTGTACCCCATATCCATGACCTCCGCCACTCCAGTCAGTGGCATCATCAAAAAAGCTATCTCTTATTTCTATACCATATCCTGTATTTACATGTACATGGCACTTTCTTGCCCGTTTGCTATGAACATTTTTTACCCAGCAGTTGGCAGCATTTTTAAAATAAAATATACTTGTATCACTTCTATCAAGCCTTTCCACTGAAAAATTTTCAAAACCAACATATTCTACTAGTCCTTGGGTTCTAATTACAGGATTTAAATGTTGTTTATAATCATACTTTAAAGGATTGTCTATTATGAGAGTATTTCCCTCAACAGATACTATTTTTGCAATTTGTCCTATTGCACCTTCTGCCCAATTTACATTCCAATCTGGTAAAGTATACATAACATCTTTGTCGTTATCCTGCTGTATTTCTACATATTGACCAGACTTAAAAGATGGCCCATTCTCTACTAAAAGTTGGTTTGAACCCTTTGTAAATCCACCAACAAGTTTTGACCAAGCACCTCTTTTGTAAGTTATAATTTCAAAGGCGTTTGAATTATGGTCTATTAAAAGATGAGTTTTATCTGCACCCTCTCCCCGAAGTACAACAGGCTTATTAAAAGATAACATTGATTTTATCAGGTATTTCCCCTCTGGTACAAATACCCCGCCACCGTCAGTAACCGCTGAGATAGCAGCATTAAAGGCTTGGTAATCATCTGTCACACCATCACCTTTAGCACCAAAATCCAATACATTTACCACATTGGCCACATCAAAAATTCCACCTTCCACACCAGCATTCCATATATATTGTTCAGGTGTATTTGTTGCTGTGACAAAGTTTCTCATAGTTGTTAGCAGGAAAACAATTAAGAGAATGGATAAAACTTTTTTCATATATAATACCTCGTACAGATTATTGTTAATTAATATTATATAACATCTGGTGGAAAGCTTCAAATCAAAGTGTTTTTAATTGACATACACAGTAGTTCCGTACGATACATAATTGTAAAACCACTCACTATCTTCTATAGATAACCTAATACATCCTGCTGAAACTCTTTTCCCAAGTGTATCATCTTTAATATTTTGATTAGAGTTCATTGATATACTATGAAAAAGATAGTCTCCAGAAAATCTTACCCAGTTTTTTGCTCCACCGCCTAATCTAGGTGAATAAAACCAAGTACCTCTATCTTGAATTTTATATATACCTCTTACAGTGGGAGAGATGTTTTTTCCCGTTGCACAAACCATAGTTTTGTGAAGATTCCATTTCCCTTTAGTACCAAGAAAAACATGGGTTAGCTGTCTGTCTATATCCACCCATACAAGATAGCTAGTATCACTTGAAAGTCCAATATAATTTACAAAAAACTCCGTCTCTTCTTTTGTCATCCTATGAGTATTTGTTTTAGGATCTTCTGGAATCTTTAGTGCTGTTCCTCTTACCCACCCTGTTTTATCTTCTGATTTTACGTTATACCATATTCCACTGTAATCTCTTAATATTTCTACTGTTTCTCCTTTTGAAAATGTTCCAATTAGTCCACTTCCTTGATATTGATAATAATTTGTATCTTCAATAACCTCCGCATATACTATGGAATCTTTGACTAAAGATAGAATTCTTTCTGTTTCATCAACTACCTCAACTGTTGTCTCTTCTAATGTATCTTTTTGTTCTTCATATGTACTAGACATTCCTTGGTTAGCATAAGTATTCTTTAAAAGCACATATTCCTGTCCTTTTGCTATAATAGTAATTGGAGTTACAATTTTTTTGTTCAAAATCCCCGCAAGTCCATATTTGTAAATAAATTTAACTAAGTCAGGTTCCAATAAAGACATTTTATTTTCATCACTTAATTTAAATACATCTTCATAGGTAACATCTGATTCTTCTTTCCCGTACCCTTTAACACTTAAAGTAAACAATTGAAATATAACCAAAACAATAACCAAACTAATTTTAGATGTTTTCTTCATAATAAACTCACCTTTACTGTATTTATTGTACATACAATTTTATACTAAGTTATATATTTTTTCAATTGTTTTATGTGTATTTTAATCTGTTTTATTTACTTTATAAAAACTCACTCTAAAACTCCCTTTTTTTATAAAATCTAAGTGAAATCAAGTATGAAATAAAAAGAATTATAAAAGATAAACTAAGTAATCCTGAAATTATAGTTATATCAGATTGTCTTTTTAAAAAAGCAACAACAGTCGCAATAAATTCACTGTCTGGTTTGGAAAAAAAGTTAACCAGTAAAGGTGCACTAAAGAAAATGGAAAGAAACAATATCATGTTAAAAACCCTTGCTTTATTGTAACCCCACTTAAACATCAATGGAAAAGATATTGAATTTAATATACTAATTGCTAAAATAGCACTAACTAATAATTCAACAGTAACAGGATATGTTTTTATAGAAATATTTAGCATGGAAATTACAGAAGTAATAACACTAAACACCACTGTTCCAATAACAACATAAGCAAATAAAGATATATACTTTGCCATTACTATATTTTTTCTCTTAATAGGAAGGCTATTTAACATAATATCTGCTTTGCTTTTATCATCATAAGCAAATGCACCCATTACCAGTAAATAAACAAAGGCAACAATTGCAGAAGTATATACATTCCCTTCTAAACTCTGAAATGCAAAAATAAAAAATAATAAATAAACAAACGCACCAAAAAATGTTCTCCTTTGTACAAGTATATCTTTAATTACAAGATTAAGCATTTTTATCCCTCCTTGTATAATAAACCATAATATCTTCTAATGTGGGTTTTTCAATTACAACTTTGTTACCATATAATTTTTTAAATTTTTCCTTGTCTTGTACAAGTGCTTCAAACCCATATTGATTCTCCCTCATTCCTACAAATTCATATAAATTATTATCAAAAATAAGCTCCTTTGGTCCCTTTACCAGACCAAAGTTATCTAATATATCATCTTTAGTGGTGCTAAAAACTATCTCTCCATTATTTATAAATGTAATATAGTCAGCAATTTTATCTAGGTCTGAAGTAATGTGTGTGGAGAAAAAAACTCCCTTGTTTTCGTCCTGCATTAAATCGCTTAATATGTCTAAAAGTTCACTTCTAACCACAGGATCAAGCCCCGATGTAGGTTCATCCATAATTAAAAGCTCTGCATTATGTGATAGTGCAACTGCCAGTGAAAATTTCATTTTCATTCCTTTAGAAAGTTCCTTTATCTTTCTATCAATGGGAAGACCAAAATCCTTAACATATTTATTAAATACACCATCATCCCACTGTTTGTAGAAAGGAGCAATTATCCTCTTCATTTCTTTTATGGTGATTTCTTCATAATAATGATTTTCATCTAAAACAAAACCAATTTTATTTTTTACTTCTATTTCATTTTTTATATTGTCTTTTCCAAATACATTTATCTCTCCCCTGTCTCTTTCCATAAGATTTAATATAAGCTTTATAGTAGTACTTTTACCAGCGCCATTTGGACCGATAAATCCCATTATAAATCCTCTTTCAAGTGAAAGATTTATGTCCTTTAAAGAAAAACCTTTAAAGTCTTTTCTCAAGTTTTTTATCTCAAGAATCGGCGTCATATTAATAATCCTCCTCATAAAATAGTTTTAGCATCTCCAAAATTTCATCAAAGGAAAGCTCTATAGATTTTGCAGCATTTACTGCTTCCATAAGCTTTTCTTCAACAATTCTAAGCCTTGACTCTCTTAACAAGTCTTTATTTTGAGCGGAAACATAAGTACCTTTTCCAGGTACAATAGTTATAAATCCGTCTTTTTGCAATTCATCATATGCTCTTTTGGTTGTAATTACACTTATTTTTAACTCCTTTGCAAGATTCCTTATAGATGGAAGAATATCAGCTTCCTTAAGTACACCCTTTATAATATAGTCCTTTATCTGTGATGTTATTTGCTCATAAATGGGTTTTTCGGAGGAGTTTGAAATAATAATGTTCATTTTGGCTCCTTTCCAAAAGTTATTACTGTGTATACCGTATATATACAGTATAGATTATATAACACTGTTTTGTCAATGGATTTTAATAATTACGAAAATGAATTGGAAAATGACAAAAAAAATATAAATACGTAAATGAAGTGGATTTATCCAATATATACATGCAAAATATTAAGTTCCATGAGAATTTCGCTATAATTGAGGATTGGTGTTTCCCAAATTTCGGTATATTTTTTACATATGATTTTTATAGTATTAAGAAAACTCCTGAGGACTTAAGTTATGATGTCATTGGCTGGGATAAAAGTTCATTTGTTTTTTCCAAAAGTTATTATACGGATTCAGAAAATAATACTCTATATTTATATACAAACATAAAATTAGACTAATAGTATACCATATTATCCTAACAAAATCTTTCCGATATCTTTAGCTGAAGTGGCAATGAAATCTGCACCTGCTTTTTCTAGCTCTTTCCTGCTGCCAAATCCATACAATACACCAATGGAACTTAACCCCATCTCCTTTGCGCCTAAAACATCATACTCCCTGTCACCAATCATTACTGCTTTTGAAAAGTCTTCAATATCAGAAATTTCAACTGCATACTTCATAACATGGGATTTGGTAAGCCTGGTACCGTCAAGGGTACTTCCTGCAATGTGGGTAAAAAACTTAGCAATGCCAAAGTCCTCTAATATTTGTTTTGCATACACTTCAGGTTTAGATGTTGCAATTATAAGGGTTCTGTTATCATCCTTTAATGCCTTAATTAAGTCTACAATCCCAGGATAAAGTGTGTTTTCAAGTACACCCTCCTCCTTATAATGTTCACGATAATATTTGAGTGCTGTATTTGCTTCCTCTTTTGAAAAACCATAAAATTTTTGAAAAGACTCTATTATAGGCGGACCGATAAATTTATACAATTCTTTTTTGTCACTAACTTTAATATTATATTTTTCAAGTGCATAGGCAACAGAATTTGTCACACCTTCTGAAGAATCTATAATTGTTCCATCTAAGTCAAAAAATATGTATTTATATTTCATAAATAAATCCTCCTGATTCTACTGTTTTTTTAATTTCTACTTTAGCTTCATAGTCAATTGTTTACATGGTTCTTTATACTGACCAGCGCCCTTAACATCTTCTGTATATATCGCTTGTTGTGGACAGTTATTAAAGCATGCCCAACAACTTCTGCATTTAGATCTATCAAAGGTGATTTTTCCTTTAAAAACAACGGCATCATATGGACATACCTTTTGGCACTCGCCACATTGGGTACAAAGTTTTCTATCTACATATTTTTTTCCCATAACATTCTTTATCCTTGGTCTTAAATATCTGCACAGCATAAGTCCAATGATATTAGTTTTTATTTTAACTTCATCTACCTTTCTCTCCTTTGAGAGTCTGTCAATATACCCATCTAGCCTGTTTATAAAACAATTAAACTTCCAAAACTCCTTAAAATTTGGGGAATTGGAGATGTTCTTCTTTTTTGCCCGCTTAGGTGGATAACTGGTTGGAACATGCAGCGAATGGGCAGAAATTATTTTAAACCCCTTTTCTTTTAATTTGGCATACATATCTTTTTGGGTATTGCCACTAAAATGGGAATAAGTGTTAAACATAAAAGCATTTTTATCTTTTTGTTTACTTAAGGAATCTATAAAGTTTTCAAAAACTTCCGGTACACCCCACCAGTAGGTATATGTACCAAAACCTATAATATCATATTCATCTAAATTAAAGTATCCGCCTTCTGAAATATTATAAAAATCAAAATGAGCATTACTTATATTTTTATCAATATATTTACAAGTAAGCTCTGTATTCCCTGTATTTGAACAATAGCAAATTAGTCCCCTCATTTTATAAATCACCACTTTTTTTATTATCCCTTTTAAAAACGTTCATCTTCTAGTATAGTTATTTTTTTTCAATATAACAAGTTATAATATTAAAATAATTTGTAAACAATTATAAGCTATTGACAAAACACTGTTACTTAGTGTTAAAATATATATATAACTATTATTTAAAAAATGGAAGGTACAATATGCGTAAACTCCCTATTTTAATGGAAAAAGAAGAACACTGGAAATACATGCAGGAAAACGGAAAGTTTAAACTCTTTTTTATTAAACCCCTTTATGTTTCTCTATTTATAGTTATAGCTATAATGATTTTTAACTTTTTATTTGATTTGGCAACATACGGCTTTAGTGGTACTGTAAATGTCTATACTAGTAATATGCCTGATCAATTATCTCGAATACTTTTGTTATGGGTAATTATGTTTTTTATATGGGCATTTGCAAATATTACTTTTTGGATTTACTATTCAATTATATTTAAAAAATAATTTAATCTAGGGCTTCTTCAATTATTTTTATATATCCTAAAACATCTTCATTATCCACTGGATAGCCATAATACCAAGGCTCAATTATTTCATGTGCTTCTATAAAGTATCTTGATTTTATTATTATTTCAGGTCTGTATTCAAAATGAAGTATGTCAAAATGAGACCATTTACCTCCCCATATAAAATTGTTTTTTTCAAATATTTTCACAACATCTCGTGGATAACTATTAAGTCTTTCCTCTGCCTGCTCTGGTGTTGCCCATTTCCAATAATCCCTGCTGTCGCTTTTTAAATCCACTGCAATTGCAAAAGCATGAGGGCTAAGTAAATTAGTGCCTGCAATAAAACGATAGTTATAAGTTCCATTGGCAGGTAATATATGTTGATAAATCTCAGGCTTTACTTTAAGTAATTCATAAGTTTCGTCAATAGCCTTTTTAAGTGATTTTGAAGCATTATTGCTTTTATTAAATGCAAAAGCACTTCCCCCTATAAATACATTTTCAAGATTTGAACTCACCTTTTTTTCTGAATCCCCATATACTTCTTTAAGTAAGCTGTACACTCTAATACGGCCTGGGTCTATATTCTTCTCCATTATCTTATGAGTATCCCATAAGGGATATATATCTTCTAACATATCCTGAAGATCTCCATTATAAATTTTTTCACTAAAACTTTTTGCCACTCCATCGTCATAAATTATCTCATTTCCCGAATTCATTACAATGTAAACCTTTCCGTCATCCCTTTTTTTGACGCCTGTTATATGTTCAGGATAGGCCATCATCAAGGACAAAATATCCCTTTTCATTGTTCTTTCATATAAACTAAATTCACTGTCTAAAATCTTTGATTCATTATCATTTAGCACTTCCCAGCTAAAAACTATAGAAATTCCAAATGATAATACAACTATTATAATTATACAAAACAAAACTTTTGTCCTAAACTTTGATAAATTTATAACCATATTAAATAAGCCCACCCTTTGTTTTGGCAATTCTATTTATTTATATTCTTAAGGTTTATAATAAAATGCGTAAAATATGGGAAAAATAAAAAAGTAATATTAACTACACAAGGAGGTTTTTTTAATAAAAACTAAATACAATAGCGGATTAAAGCTAATTTTAAAATATATAACCTACGTATTCCCTGAAGTCAAAGAAAAACTTGAAGGTTATAAGAATAAATTAAAAACTTTTAAGGATAATGAGCTTAAAAAACAAGGGCTTTTGAGTATATCTGCCAAAAGTTTTCACTGCATAGGTGGCAGTGTCTATGCCCTGCACCCAGATGCTGATTTTATCTTAACAATACAATTTATTTGTGCATTACAAACAATAAGCGACTACCTTGATAATCTTTGTGATAAAACCCAAACTATAGATGAAAATGCTTTTCGCCAGCTTCATTTATCCCTTTACGATGCCATAGATACTTCATCTTTTTTAGGGGATTATTATAAATATTATCCTATAAAAGAGGATAACAAATACCTGCATTATCTTGTTGCCCAGTGCAGGTCTTCCCTATTAAACCTACATTCATATGAAAAAGCACTCCCTTACATAAAAAAATATGTGAATTGGTATTCAAATTTACAAACCTACAAACATCTTGAGCCTGATATAAGAGAAAATTATTTAAAAAACTGGGGTGAAAAGTACTTAAAAGACTATCCTAAAATAAGCTTGTGGGAATTTTCAGCTGCAACAGGCTCTACTTTAGGGATTTTCGCCATGTATGCCGCATCTCATAATCCCCATTTTAAAGATGCTGATTTTTTATCTTTAGATAGGGCTTATTTCCCTTGGATTTGTGGACTTCATATTTTATTAGACTATTACATTGACTATATGGAAGATTTAGAAGAAAAACAACTAAACTTCACCTTTTATTATAAAGACATAAAAACGTGTGAAGACAGAATAATATTTTTTGCAAAAAAATCTTTAGAAATGTGCGACACTTTAAAATATCCCCTATTTCATAAAACTGTGGTAAAAGGCCTTCTAGCCATGTATTTATCAGATTCAAAAGCTTTTTTAAAATACAATAAAAAAGTAAGCACAAACATTATAAAACAAGGAGGGCGTAATACTGTCTTTTATCACAGAATGTGCAAAATATTAAGGCACTTGAAATTATTGTGATTTTAAATACCTTAATATTTTAAACTTATTAATTTGCCCTTATCATAAGCAAATCTGCAAGGCTGTATAGTTTTTGGGTGTATTCTGACTGGGGCAAAAAAGATAAATAACTTTTGGCTTTTTTTATGTGCCCTTCTGCAATGTCAAAACAAGTGTTTATAATATTTAAATCCATAAGCATCATTCCTATACTTTTTAAATCTTCCTTTCTTTTTAGAATATTTTTTACAACTTCTCTGTATTTTTTGTTTTTTAATAAAATAATCATAGGAAGTGTTATATTTCCCTGGCTTATGTCCTCAAATTTAGGTTTTCCCATTTCATTTGTTTTTCCGCATATATCCAATATGTCGTCTATTATTTGAAATGCCAAACCAATATTTAAACCGTATCCTCCCATTGCCTCTTCATACTTTTTCCCTGTGCCTGATATAATTGCACCCATTTTGCAGCTATTTTCAATTAAAATCCCTGTTTTTTTAGAAATTATCTCATAGTAGGTGTCAATATCCATATCTAAATTGTATTTGTTATCTGCTTGTAAAATCTCACCATGACACATATTTTCAATGGATTGTACCATTAAATCCATACATCTTGAACTGTTTAATTTAGATAAAATTCCAAAGGCTTTTGAAAACAGATAATCTCCGCACAAAACTGCAAAGTGATTACCCCATAAACTGTTGACAGAAGGCTTATTTCTTCTTAAATTTGAATTGTCTATAATATCATCGTGGACAAGGGATGCCATATGAATTAATTCTACTGAAACAGCTCCCCTTATCATTTCTTTATTTGCAGGTGAAAAAACAAGTCCACTGTACATAGTAAGTAAAGGTCTTATTCTCTTTCCACCAGCATTTAAAACACTTGTGCACATTTTACGTATCTCCCCTTTGCTGTCTGAAAGTACATCTTTAAGTTCAAACTCTATCAACTTAATCTCAGGGGCAGTATTATAATTAAAATTAAATTTTAAATAATCAGTTCTAGATTCATGTCTAATGGTTCCCATTTTTATCTCCTTTAGATATATTTTATATGCCATTTTTATTAATAAAAGATAAAAATAGTTTAACCATTAATTTGTTTTTTTATTATGCTTTTTTAAAAATAATGGAAGCGTTGTGACCCCCAAAGCCAAAAGAATTTGACAAAACTCCACTTACCTCTTTTTCTCTTCCTCCATCTGCCACATAGTCTAAATCACATTCTATATCCTTTTTCCTATAACCTAAAGTCTCATGAATGAAACCATCTTCTATTGATTTTATACACACTATAGCTTCTACAGCACCCGCTGCACCCAAAAGATGACCTATCATGGATTTGGTGGAATTTACCGGAATACTGTATGCCAATTCTCCAAAAACCTTTTTTATAGCCATAGTCTCATACTTATCATTTAAAACTGTAGAAGTTCCATGTGCATTTATGTATGAAATATCAGAAGGGCTCATTGAGGCATCTTGCAGGGCTAAATTCATTGCCCTTTGGGCACCTTCCCCTAAAGGTGCTGGAGCTGTGAGATGATATGCATCACAAGTAAATCCATATCCAACAACTTCAGCATAGATTTTTGCCTTTCTTCTTATTGCATGTGAGTATTCTTCTAATATTAAAACTCCTGCTCCCTCACCCATTACAAAACCGCTTCTTTCCCTGTCAAAGGGTATAGAAGAACGGAGCTTATCATCACTTAAACTCAGTGCATTCATGTTTGTAAAGCCTGCCACCATAAGAGGATTTATACAAGCCTCACTTCCACCACATATAACTATGTCTGCATCACCATATTGTATATTTCTAAATGCTTCACCTATTGCATTTGTTCCAGCTGCACATGCTGTTATAACAGCATTAGATATAGCTTTTGCACCAAATTCTATAGATATGCTTCCAGCTAAAATATTTGAAAGGGATTTAGGAACTAAAAGAGGTGAAACCATGTTCATTCCGCCACTGTGTAAATTAAGTGTTTCCTGGATTATGGTGTTTATTCCCCCTACTCCGTTTCCCATTACAACACCAAGTCTTTTTTTGTCAATATCAGTACCATAAAGCCCTGCATCATTAAATGCTTCTTTTGCTGCAATTATGCCAATTTGACAAAAACGATCCGTCCTTAAAATTTGTTTTTTACTAAAATGATCTTCTAATTTTAAGTTCTTTATTTCTGCAAAAAATTTTGCCTTTGAATTTTTTCCATCAAAAAGAGAAGGATAATCAATGCCACAAACACCTTTTTTCACATTATTCCAAAAATCCCCTACATTATTGCCAATAGGAGTAACTGCGCCAAGGCCTGTTACAACAACTCTTTTTTTCATTTAATCTGTCCTTCCACGTATTTTACAATATCCTCTACAGTTTTAAAATTTAAAGCCGCCACCTCATCAATATCTATTTTATATTTGTTGTCTAATGCCAAAACTATCTGGGATATGTCAAGGGAGTCTGCATCTAGTTCATCATAAAGATGACTTTTTAAAGAAACTTCATCTTCTAACAATCCCATAACATCTATTAATATTTTTTTAACTTCATGAAATACCATAAAAAAACCTCCTACCCTAGAGTACCTATTTAATTTTTAAAATTTAAAAGCAAAAGTTTTATAGTGTTTTCAAACTATATTATCTTTAAAGAACTTTGTATTGTCAACCTGTTTTTAAAATTTAGTTGACAATCTTTTTTTATTGTTATATTTTATAATTGTATTATTGTAATTTAAGTAGGGGGATATTTTGGAACATATAAAAGATATTTTATTTTCTTTAAAGGATAACAACATATACAGAGGGCAATTTAAAAACCTTCAAACATCCCAAAAAGAAAAAGTTATTATAGATGGCAGAGAAATAATTTTATTAGGCTCAAACAATTATTTAGGCCTTTGTGGTGATACAGATGTAAAAAAAGCCTCTATAAAAGCAGTGGAAAAGTATGGGGTGGGCGCAGGAGGTTCAAGGCTTACAACAGGTTCATATATATTAACCCATGAGCTTGAGGAAAAAATCAAAGATTTTAAAAATACTCAAAAAGCCTTGGTATTTAATACAGGCTATATGGCCAATTTAGGAATTTTACAGGCTCTTTGCAATAAAGACTGGGTTATATTTTGCGATAAATACAATCATGCAAGTATTATAGACGGCTGTCTTTTAAGCGGTGCTAAGCTTTTAAGATATAAGCATTGTGATATGGATGATTTGTCCTATAAGATAAAAAATTTTAAAGGAAAGTACAATTTAATTGTCACAGACGGGGTATTTAGCATGGATGGGGATATTGCCCC
Source organism: Clostridium sp. (assembly GCA_012517995.1). Classification (GTDB taxonomy): domain Bacteria; phylum Bacillota; class Clostridia; order Acetivibrionales; family Acetivibrionaceae; genus Herbivorax. The sequence goes on along the minus strand of JAAYTS010000141.1, from coordinate 45,139 downwards.
CTTAGATGATATTGTGGATATTTCAAAAAAACACAATGTTGTCACAATGGTTGATGATGCTCATGGATTTGGGGTTTTAGGAAAGGACGGTGCTGGTACTGCCTCTTATTTAGGAGTAAGTGATGAAATTCACATTCACATGGGAACATTAAGCAAGGCTGTAGGTTCAATAGGAGGTTATGCTGCTTCAGATGAATACTTTATTGAATATTTTAAAAATTTTTCTAGAAGTTTTGTTTTTTCAACAGCCCTTCCCCCCTCATCAGTTGCAGCCTCTATTAAAGCTCTTGATATTATAAAAAATCAACCAAAAAAAAGGGAGCAGCTTTTAAAAAATTCAGACTGGCTTAAAAATCAGCTTAAGTCCCTAGGCTTTAAAATTCCTAACACAATAACTCCAATAATACCAGTAATTGTGGGAGATGAAAAAAAGACATTGGAATTTTCCCAGCATCTTTTTAATGATGGGATATATATTCCAGCAATAAGACCTCCTACAGTACCAAGGGGCACCAGCAGGCTAAGAATATCAATTACAGCAGCCCATACAAAAAAACATTTAGAATATGTTGTAGACAGGCTTGAAAACAATGGAAGAAAGCTGGGGTTGATTTAAGATGACAAGACATATGGTTGTATTGACAGGTTGGGCCGTTGGTAAATTTCCCTGGAAAACTTTATTTAGCCTTTTAGAAAAGCATTTTGAAATAACTTTTGTGGACTGGGAAGATATTTTTTCAATTGATGGTTTTAAGAAAAAAGTACTCCATTTAATAGATGATAAAAAAAACTTTTCCCTTATGGGTTGGTCTTTAGGCGCTATGGTTGCTTTAGAAATAGCAAAAGTTTTATTTGAAAGAATTGATAATTTAATTTTAATAAGTGGGACTTTAAAATTTGTAAATGATAAAGACAGTCTTTGCACCACCCTCTTGTCAAAAGATACTATAGACAAAATGATTTATATGCTAAAAAGTGATAAAGATAGCACTTTAAATAAATTTTATAAAAACTTTTTTTCTAAAAGTGAAAAAACAGATGGGCATTATGAAAGGTTTATAGATGAAATGAGGCTTTTTGGATCTTACTATAATATAAATTCATTGGTATGTGGCTTAGAATACCTTAAAACTATGGATTTAAGGGAAATACCCCTTCCCCTGTCCCCTCTTCTTATACATGGAGACAGTGACATTATTTGCCCATATAAATCAAGTGAATATATAAAAGAAAAATATAAAAATTCAAATTTAATAAAATTACAAAATACAGGACATATACCCTTTTATACTCACCCTCACAGGTGTTATGAAATAATTAAAAAGTATCTAGAGGTAGAGAGTTTATGATTGATAAGGAAAAATTAAAAAGAAGATTTAGCAGAAATGCAAGACAGTATGACAAATATGCAAAAGTTCAAAAAAATATGGGGGATATTTTAATTGAAAAAATAAAGTCCACCAAAACCCAATATAAAAACATACTTGAAATAGGCTGTGGAACAGGATATGTCACAAAAGCTTTATGTGAGCATTTTAAAAACTCTAATATAACTGCCATCGACATTGCCCCTGGCATGATAAGCCATGTAAAGTCTAAAATTTCAGATACAAGGGTGGGTTTTATTTGTGGTGATGTGGAAGAAATGGATTTTGATAAAGATTTTGATCTTATTTTATCAAATGCTGCATTTCAGTGGTTTAATAATTTAGAAAACACTTTTAAAAAACTGGTTAAAACTTTGGCACCTAAGGGTTTTATGTGCTTTTCAACCTTTGGCGAAAACACTTTTATAGAACTTAAAAAATGTTATGAAAAGACAAGTTCATATTTTGGTATAAAAGATACCATATATCCAAGCCAACCCTTTTTATCCCTCAAGGATTATAAAAAAATATGCAGCGGTATATTGGATAAAAGCCACACCCTATCTTTGATGGAGACTTATGAATATGAATATTTTAACTGCTGTAAAGATTTTCTTTACTCAATTAAAAAAATAGGTGCAAACAACAGCCAAAAGAGGTCAAATATTGTTCATCCAAACTTTATTGACAAGGTAATTAATACATATGACAAGGATTATAGAAAAGATAACAAGGTTTTGGCAACTTATCATAATTTATTTGTCTTTATTTCTAAAGATTAAGTTTAAAAAGTATTTTTATTTACTGGGCAATATGGGTTTATGTAAAGATAGAAAAAAATAATTTATTATAATGGTTTTAAATAAAAATGTATTTGGAGGTATAACAATATGAAACAATTTATTTTGGATCTAAAGGATAGAATTTTAAAAGGTGAAAATATTGTTTTTGATGAAGCTTTAAAACTTTTAAAAATAGATAAAAAGGATACCGATACACTTAATGTTTTATTTGAATCAGCTAACGAAATACGTGAAAAGCTGGTGGGAAAAAAGGCTGATCTTTGTACAATATTAAATGCTAAATCAGGTAAATGCTCTGAAAACTGCAAATACTGTGCCCAATCTATTCATTATAATACAGGAGTTTTAGAATATGAACTTTTAGAATACCCTGAAGTTTTAGAAAAAGCTTTAGAAGTGAAAAAAAGTGGTGCTCACAGATTTTCCCTTGTCACCAGTGGAAAGGGCATTGATAAAGATGAAGATATTGAAAAATTAGCCAAAATATATAAAAGGCTTTCAAAGGATGTAAATATAGAACTTTGTGCATCCCATGGCATTATAACTTATCAGCAGGCAAAAAAACTTAAAGATTCAGGAGTTATTACTTACCATCACAATATAGAAACAAGTAAAAACTATTATAAAAACATCTGCACAACTCATACTTATCAAGACAGGGTAAAAACAATAGAAAATGTACAAAAAGCTGGATTAGAAGTGTGCTGTGGGGGCATAATCGGCATGGGTGAAAGTTTGGAAGACAGAATAAATATGGCCTTTGAAATAAAGAACCTTGGTATAAAATCAATACCTGTAAATGTGTTAACCCCTATTAAAGGAACTCCCCTCGAAAATTTAGAAGTATTATCACCTATGGAGATTTTAAAAACCATGGCTGTTTATAGATTTATACTAAAAGACTGCTACATTAGATATGCAGGTGGCAGAATGGCGTTAAAAGACAAACAAGCCCTTGGTTTTAGGGCAGGAATAAATGCAGCACTAACTGGCAATTACCTCACTACAACAGGAAGTGATGTAAAAAAAGATAAAGCCATGATAATAGAAGCAGGTTTTAGCATATAGAAAATTTTAATGTTTAAAAATTCAAATTTAGATAAGGAGGGTTGTAGAAAATGGGTAAGGGAATATTTATTGCCGGAACTGATACAGATGTAGGAAAAACCTTTATTACTGCAGGGCTAAACTATTCTTTTCGAAAAGCTAATTATAAATGCTGTAGCTACAAGCCAGTACAATCTGGTGGAATAAAAAAAAATACCTCTTTTATTCCTGGTGATATAGAATTTATAAAAAAACTAGTCCCTATTGATGAGCCTTATGAAAAAATGAATTGCTACTGTCTAAAGGAAGAAGTTTCACCCCATCTAGCTGCTGAATTAGAAGATGTTGAAATTGATACAAAAAAAATAATAGAAGGCTTTAATTATTTAAAAGAAAAATATCACTATACACTGGTTGAAGGGGCTGGAGGTTTAATAGTCCCTCTTATTAGAGATAAGTATTATATATACCATCTTATAAAGGATTTAAATTTGCCTGTTTTACTTGTAGCAAGGGCAGGAGTTGGAACAATAAACCACACTGTACTAACTTGTGAATTTGCAAAACATAAGGGCATTAACATTAAAGGAATAATTATAAATGGCTACACTAAAGACTTTTGCCAAAAGGATAATATAGACATAATTGCAAAAATTACAGGCATTCCTATAGTTTGTGTAATGCCTCAAATAAAGACAGATGATTTTTCAGATATAAAAAACTGCTACAAAGAACATATTGATTTAAACAAAATTCTCAACTTGTGTTTTTAATACAAAATTTTAAAAAAAGGATGATTTTTAAAAATGGATAAAATGAGAAAATTACAGGAAAAGGACTTAAAACATATATGGCACCCCTGCTCCCAGATGAAGGATTATGAAAACTTTCCTCCCATTGTTATAAAAAAGGGCAACGGTGCTTATTTAGAAGATATAAATGGCAAAAAATATCTAGATGCAGTATCATCTTGGTGGGTAAACCTTTTTGGTCACTCCCACAAACGCATTAATGATGCTCTATATAGACAGGCAAATAAATTAGAACATGTGATTTTTGCAAACTTTAGCCATGAGCCAGCTATTGAGCTTTCAGAAAGAATTGTAAGCTTACTTCCAGAAAATCTTAACAAAGTATTTTTTGGGGATAATGGTTCTTCTGCCGTTGAAATTGCATTAAAACTAAGTTTTCAATATCATCAGCAAACTGGGAAAACAAAAAAAACAAGGTTTGTAGCTTTAACAGATGCCTACCATGGTGAGACTATAGGGGCACTTTCTGTTGGTGGAGTTGATTTATATAATAAAATTTATAAGCCTCTATTACTTGATGTTATACGTTCTACAGGTCCTGACTGCTACCGCTGCAAATTTAATAAACATAGGGACAGCTGTAATGCAGAGTGTTTTTCCTTTATTGAAGAAGATGTTTCAAAAAACCATGAAGAAATAAGCGCTATTATTGTAGAACCTTTGGTTCAATGTGCAGCAGGAATGAAAATATATCCTCCTATATACCTAAAAAAACTTCGAAAACTCTGCGACAAATACAATATTAACTTTATTGCAGATGAAATTGCCGTTGGATTTGGACGGACAGGCAAAATGTTTGCTTGTGAACACGCTGGTATCGCCCCAGACATAATATGTCTTTCTAAAGGTCTTACAGCAGGATACATGCCTCTTTCCCTGGTGGTTATGACAGATGAAATATATAATGCCTTTTATGATGATTATTCAAAAATGAAGGCTTTTTTACACAGTCACAGTTATAGCGGCAACCCCTTAGGCTGTGCTGTAGCAATTGAATCTTTAAACATATTTGAAGATGAAAAAATACTGGATAAAAACACAAAAAAACAAACTTACCTTAAAGAACTAGCAGAAAAAGAGCTTCTTGACATCCCTCAAGTTGGAGAATACCGTCAAATAGGCATGATAGGTGCAATTGAACTTGTAAAAGATAAAAAAACAAAAGAGCCTTTTGACTCTTTAAAAAGAGTTGGCTACAATATATACAAAAAAGCCCTTGAAAAAGGTGTTCTTTTAAGACCATTAGGAAACATAATATACTTTATGCCCCCTTATATTATAGAAAATGAGGATATTGACTTTATGGTGAAGGTTTGTAAAGACTCAATAAATCAGTACTTTAAAGATATATAAAGAGGCGGGAGAAAAATTCCCCGCCCCGTTAAAACACTTTACTCCTAATCTCCATCTGTTTCATTTTCTTCATCTAATTCATTTACTTCAACAATCTCTTGATTTGATTCACTTGCTTCATTTGCTTCAAACTCTTCATCTTCAACTGTAATTTGTTTGTATTTTTTCAATCTCTCAAAATCGCTTATAGGATTACGTTCAACACGCACTTCTTCTAATAAAGTAAAATTATCTAAAACACTTATATCTGAAACTAAGTTGTTATATATGTCTAATTTTCTTAAATTTGTAAATCCGCTAAGTGGGCTTATATCTTCAATTTTATTATTATGTAATTTCAATTCATAAACATTGGTTAAACCATCTAAACCATAAATACTGGTTATCTGGTTGTCATTAAGTTCAAGGGTAATTAAATCAGATAAATTGCTAAGTGAGCTTACATCTGAAATATCATTTTCTGCAAGAATTAAAACTTTTAAAGAAGTCAATTCAATTAAAGGAGAAATATTTTTAATTTGATTCCCCTTAAGATTTAAACTGTTTAAAGAAATTAATTTACTTAGGGCATTTATATCATCAATAAAGTTATAACTTAAATCTAGTTCCTTTAAATTGGTCATTCCTTCTAAAGCATCTATATCCGTTATTAGATTTTGAGATAAATTTACATAAGCTAAATTAGTAAGTTTTTCAATAGGACTTAAATCCTTTATGTAGTTGTTATTTAAATTTAACTCTGTTAAATTTACTAAAAATTCCAATCCGTCAAGATTTTGAATTGAAGAATCACTAAAATCCAATGATTTTATTTGGGATACATCTGAATCAAATATAACCCCAGTTTTTTTGTCAATTTTCTCTCTAATTTTATTTTCTAGATTTTTATCAGAAAAATCAATTAAACCTGCTTTCTTTCTAATGATAGATGTATTACTTTCATCAAAAAAACCTTCAACCTCATCTATGCCGATTTTCCCTGTCTTTACTTGTTCTGCAATAAAACCAGGATAATCCGCAGCTTCCGGTTCTACAATTGATACCTTTTTGTCACCTGGCACAATATAATTTTCATAATAAAAAGTTGTTGCTAAAACTGTTCCTCCCATAAGTACAATAACTAAAAAAATAAATAATACAGTTTTTAAAACCTTTTTCTTCTTCGGTGGTTTTGCATCTGCATTGTATACTTCTGAAATAATAGAATCAACTTCTTGTCGCTTTGTCATAATAAATCACCCTCCTTGAATACAGTTATATTTACCCCTTAGAACACAAACTAACACTTGGATAAAAATTTTCTAGTGAAGCAAAAAAAGAAAGTAGTTTTTCTGATTTTTATCAAACTATCATTAGCATAAAAAACATACTTTACGTGCTAATTATATCATAAACATTACTAATTCACAATAAATTATTCAGAAAATAACAGAGTAAATATATTTTTTTATAGTTTTTTAATAGTATTAAATTATTAAATCTTCATGGGATTTATCTACAACTTTTTTAGCATCAAAAGAAATGCTGCCTTCTATTTTAGAAAGATACGCCAAAAACTCAATATTTCCCTCAGGGCCTTTTATAGGTGAAAAGTCAAGACCTTTTATTTTAAGACCACATTCTAATGAAAAATTTAAAATATCTTCTATAACCTCCCTATGTGTATCTTTATCACGTACCACCCCATTTTTACCTACCTTGTCCTTTCCAGCTTCAAATTGAGGCTTTATAAGGCATAAAATTTCACCATCTTCTTTTAAAAGGTTCATTGCCACAGGTATTACTTTTTTTAAAGAGATAAATGACACATCTATTGATGCAAAATCCGCCAAAACACCTATTTTATCTAAAGTCACATATCTTATATTTGTTCTTTCCATACACACTACACGTTCATCATTCCTAAGCTGCCAGGCAAGCTGTCCATAGCCCACATCAATTGCAAAAACTTTTTTTGCACCGTTTTTTAGCATACAATCAGTAAAACCACCAGTTGAAGCCCCTATATCAATTGCAATTTTTTCACTTAAATTAATGTTAAAAACTTTTATTGCCTTTTCTAATTTAAGACCTCCCCTGCTCACATAAGGATGAACATTTTCTTTTATAAATATTTTAGAATCTATATTAACCTTAGTTCCAGGCTTATCTTCTTTATTATCATCTACAAAAACCACACCTGCCATTATTGAACTTTTAGCTTTCTCCCTGCTGTCAAAGTAGCCTTTTTGAACAAGGAGCACGTCCAGTCTCTCCTTTTTCAAATTAAATTCCCTCCAAATTCATCTTTTACACTCATGCACTTATTAAACATTTTTAGCACATTTTCAAAAATTGATTTTGCATCCAATCCAAATATTTTTTCTAATTGGTTTTTAGAACCATGACAAATAAACTTGTCTGGATACCCAAAAACTTTTGTTTTAACATTTATGCCACTTTCATTTATAAGTTCAAGAATCTTGCTTCCAAAACCACCTTCAACAGTATTGTCTTCAATGGTTATAATTTTTCCAGTTTTAGTTGCAGAATTAATTATTGGCTCTGGATTTATAGGTTTTATAAAACGTGAATAAATAACATCTGCTGACAAATCCATCTTTTCTAATAAATCAGCAACTTCTAAGGCAACTTTTACTTTATTTCCTACAGCTATTATTGATATATCCTCACCTTCTCTTAAAAGAACAGGCTGTCCTAATTCAATATCAGGACTTTCAAATAATTTTTCAGGTCCACATCCCCTAGGATATCTTATTGCTATAGGTCCCTCAAAAGCTTCAACAGCATACCTTATCATCTTTCTAAACTCATTATAATCACATGGTGCCATAATAGTCATATTGGGAATATGCCTTAAAAAAGATATATCATATATACCCTGATGTGTTTCCCCATCTTCCCCCACAATACCTGCCCTGTCAATAGCAAAAACAACATGTAACTTTTGAATAGCTACATCATGAAGTACCTGATCATAAGCTCTTTGTAAAAAAGAGGAGTACACAGCAAATACAGGCACCAAGCCATTTCGGGCAAGTCCTGCCGCAAAGGTAACTGCATGTTGTTCAGCAATTCCCACATCAAAGAACCTGTCTGGATATTTTTTAGAAAATGTATCTAATCCTGTACCATTTGGCATTGCAGCAGTAATAGCAACAATTTTTTCGTTTTCATTTGCAATTTCAACTAACTCTTCCCCAAAAATACTTGAATGACTTGGTCCGCCATTTGAAATAACTTCTCCTGATTCTATTTCAAATGGTGCAATTCCATGAAATACATCTGGATTTTCTTCTGCATGATAATATCCTTTTCCCTTTTGAGTGCATACATGTATAAAAACCGGACCTTTAATGCCTTTTGCTTTATTTAGTACATTTTCTAGCTCTTCCATATTGTGTCCATCAATTGGACCTATGTATTTAAATCCAAGTTCTTCAAATATTATTCCTGGCATTATCATATATTTTATAGAACCCTTAACTCTGTCAAGAGCTCTTACTGCACTTTTACCTATTGCCGGAATTTTATTTAATATAATATCAATATCTTCTTTTACTTTATAGTAAAAGGGCTCTGTACGTATTTTATTTAAATATTTAGAAAGACCGCCTACATTTTTAGATATGGACATTTCATTATCATTTAATATAACAATAAGGTCATTAAAAGACCTTCCTGCATCATTAAGGGCTTCAAATGCCATGCCCCCTGTCAGTGCACCATCGCCTATCACTGCAATAACAGAATACTTTTCTTTTTTTATATCCCTGGCTTTTGCAATACCTAAGGCAGCTGAAATTGATGTACTGCTGTGACCAGTGTTAAAAGCATCATGGGGACTTTCATTAACTTTTGGAAATCCCGATAAACCATTTAATTGACGCATGGTATCAAACATGTCTTTTCTGCCTGTTATAATTTTATGTATATAGCATTGGTGACCTACATCCCATATAATTTTATCATCAGGTGTACAAAACACTCTGTGCAGAGCTAAGGTAAGTTCAACTACACCTAAATTAGGTGCTAAATGTCCTCCTGTTTTAGATATCTTCTCTATTAAAAAAGATCTTATTGAAGAAGCTAATTCCTTAAGCTGTTCGTAGCTAAGCTTTTTTATATCATCAGGAGAATTTATACAATCTAGTATATTTTGCAACTAATTTTCATCTCACTTTCAAGCTTTTTTAAAATTTCTTTATTATTTCTTTTTAGATACAAAATTTAAAGCTATACCCACTTTATATGTAATATAATTATTGTATTTTAAAGCGAAGGTTTTTCCTATTGCCTTACCTCCTATTGTAGCCGCTGCCACAAGACCTGTCAAACTAAATCCCACAATAGTTGATGTCGTTAAATTTGCTGTTTTAGATATGGTTATTATTATATAACTACTTGCAGCTCCACTTATAACTCCGCAAATATCTCCTATTACATCATTGCATATGGTAGAAGCTTTGTTTGCATTTCTTATAAGTTTAATTGCCTGCTTAGCACCATAAAGTTTTCTAGATGCCATTGAATGAAAAGGCGCTTCCTCTGCTGTGGTTATTGCTATACCTATTATATCAAAAACTATACCAATTATTATTATAATCAATAATATTAAAAAAGAAATGATTATTCCAACGTTTTCTAATAAAGTAGAAGAAATTACAGAAATTGTCGCAGACAGAAAAAATGTTAGAAAGATAATAAATATAATCCACTGTGTGTTTTCCTTTTTAGATCCAACAATTGAATTTGTTTTAAACTTAATCTTTTTACCATTATTAGAGCTTTTACTGTGTTCCTCCACTTAAACTGCCTTCCTCCTAATGTGAATTTATATATAACACAGGATGGAAATATGCTGAGTAAATTTTGCGGCTTAGGTCAAGCTTGATTTCCACTGAACTCACTGAAATGTCGCCAAATCAGCGGTTTCCCTTTAAGAGCTCAGCCATATTGTTTCCAAATATGGGGCCTGATTACCACTTAGTCCACACTTCAATCCCCAGCATACCTCTTTTTAAGAACAGTCTAGGAGATTTCCTCAACAGTCTTACCAGTTTCTAGCCTCTTTTGCAATGTTGGTTTCAAACTGCATTAGCGTATAAGTATCGGCCAATACTTCTACACCTGACCGTTATCCGCCAACACCACTCAAGGCAGGCTACGCTGTTCACAGCACTTTACGTACCGCATAACAGGTTTACTCCCTATCCGTAGTCAACAAATTATTGTATTTTCCACGTAATAGGGTCTCCACGGTAAAGGGGACAGCTTCCGCATGCCCTTGCAGATTGCCCCTAAACCTTAACTCCCAGCATCAGCCCACTACTGGGCGTAACAAGCCAACACCAGGAACTTCATCGATGTGCCCTTAACGGATTTTTAGCCCCGTCTTCAAAACTGGCAGTACTGACTAGAATACTGCTCCATCCTGTTTAAGTTGCTCTATTATATATAAAATACTGTATTACCTGTGGTTGTGTTAAAGAATTATATCATATTTAATCACTTTGTGCAACTAACACATACTCTCAAATTTGCCATTGTAGACAAATTTTTAAAGCTGGTTTTAAAAATTCTCTTCTTTAATTGTCCCCTCTTCATCTTCTATTAATATTGTTATTTTCTTTTCCATTTCATCAAGGATTTTATTTAAATTTTTTGAAAGCTCCACACCCTTTTGAAAAGCTTCAATTGAAGTTTCTAAAGGCATTTCACCCTTTTCAAGATCTTCTACAATTTTTTCCAATTCTTTCATTGACTCTTCAAAAGTCTTTTTATCTTTAGCCATTGTATTTATTCACCTTCCAATATAAATTGAAAAACAAAGTTTACTCTTTTGAAAGAACAGAACAAATTATCTTTCCATCTTTCAAACTAACTTCTATTTCATCACCAACATCAACATCTTCTATTGATTTTATTAAGATTTTCTTTTCATTAGACTTTAATAATCCATAGCCTTTTGACAGTACAGCTAAAGGGCTTAATGTATCAAGTTTTCCAACCAAAAAATTATATTTAGCTGCCAATCTTTCATGTTTAACTAAAATGGCCTTCTTTATATCCCTGTTTAAAATGTCCAGTCTCATTCTCTCTTGATATATTCTGTCATAAGGCTGTCTTAAAGGAGCTGAGTTTTGAATTTTTAAAAGCCTTTCTCTTTTTAATTTCAAATTACTCTTAAGTGAGTTAGCTAGCCTTAAATGCAGTTCTCTTATTCTATTTTCAATTGCAATTTTTTCTGGAATAACCAGTTCTGCTGCAGCAGAAGGAGTTGGTGCCCTAACATCTGCAACAAAGTCCGCGATGGTATAATCAGTCTCATGTCCCACTGCAGATATGACAGGTATGTTAGAGTGAAAAATGCTTCTTGCAACTTCTTCAGTATTAAAAGGCCATAATTCTTCTAAAGAACCACCGCCTCTTGCAATTATTATCACATCCACACATTTTAGCTGATTAAACCTTAAAATACCTCTGCTTATTTCCTTTTCTGCTCCCTCTCCCTGCACCCTCACAGGATATATCTTTACACTGGTATTATAAAATCTTCTATCTAATACATTTATTATATCTCTGATTACAGAACCTGTAGAAGATGTGACCACACCTATATTTTCAGGCAAAAAGGGTATTCTTTTTTTGATTTTTTCATCAAACAGTCCTTCATTAAACAACTTTTTTTTAAGTTGTTCAAATGCTATATGTAAATTACCAGTACCGTCATTTTGCATTTCCTGTGCATACAATTGATACTGTCCATCCCTTTCAAAAACAGAAATATAGCCCTTTATAATAACCTTCATTCCATTTTCAGGCGTAAATTTAAGACCTAAATTGCAGTTTTTGAACATTACACACTTTAATAGGCTGTTCTCATCTTTTAATGTAAAATACATATGTCCCGAAGAGTGATGCTTAAAATTAGATATTTCACCTCTAATCCAGAGATTTGAAAGAATAAAATCTTTAGAAATAAGTTCTTTTATATACTTATTTATTGCTGTAACAGTTAAGATATTGTTATTTCCAGTATGAAGTAAATCCATATAATTCACCTAATTTAAATTTTCCTATTCTTTTTTGCCTTCAACAGTCAAAAAGCTGTTTTTTTGAAATCTTCCAAGAATCCCGTTGATAAATGCACCACTTTCTTCTCCGCTGTAGTTTTTAGCAAGCTCAACAGCTTCATTTATGGATACATTAAGAGGTATGTCTTTTCTAAAAATAATTTCATAAATTGCAAGTCTTAAAATAGACAAATCAACTTTTGAGATTCTAGATAATTTCCAGCCTTTTGAATATTTTTCAATTGCTCTATCTATATCTTCTTTGTTTTCATATACTCCATATATTACATCAGTTAGATATTCTATATTTTCTTTTTTAAATTTGTGCTCAGCTAAAGCAGCTTCAATTTGTCCTTCTATTGGTTCTTTTCTAATTTCTATCTGATATAAAAGCTTCATAGCCATTTCTCTTGCTGCTCTTCTTCCCATTACCAGTTTTTATACCTCCTAAAAAACTATACTTTTAAAATTTTCCTTATCTATATGTACCTGGTGGCAGTATACGATCTAAAAGATTTTTTATGTATTCTTTATCGTCAGAAATCTTTTTTCCTATATAATAACCTGCCAGAACACATATTGCTATAAAGATGGTTTTTAAAAACCCAATTAACAATATGGCTACTGAAATAATTAAGCCTCCTAGAGCACCATTTATTTCACCAAAATGTGAACGGTAAAACAATAAAATTTTTTCCTTATTCACTGCATATGCCTCCATTATTCAACTCTTGACCTATAACCTGTATATATATTTTCCACAAACATTTTCACATCATCTACCAAAATACCTGAAGTCTCTTCAATAGACTTTTTTACTCTTAATTGTATGTCTTCTAGAAGGGCTGGAATGTTAATGTCAGGCATTACAACTACTTTGATATGTACAGAAACATTTTCACCTACTCTTTTTACATAAGCTTTTGAATCCTTAACACCATTACTCCTTCTTGACGCTGCAAGGGCTATATTTTCTAAGGTGTTTAGTGATATTTTTATCTCTCCAATTTTATTAAACCTGCTTATGGATTTTTTGTTTCTCTCGCTTCTCACTCCTGAAAGTAAAAACATTAAACTCAGACCAAAAAACACTAGTTCCACAATAAAAAGCAAAATAACCGATGCTTTATTGCTTAAAATATTTCTTTCTAAAAAGCTTGTTATGTTTACAAACATTTCTTTGTTTAGAGTGACAATCATTAAAACAAGAGAGATAACTGTAAGACAAAAAGCATAAAAAGCAAGCAAAATTCTGAAAAAAATATTCATAGGCCTACTACCACCCCTTTTTTTATCTTATGTTTTCCAATACTCACTTACATTATATTTTATTTTTTTAAAAAAATAAACCCTACAGGGGTTATTATTTTATTTTTTCCAATAAATATTTTAAACATACCTGTTATTTTATTATTTTACCCTTGCAACTTCTTCTGCTAACTCTTTTTTGTAATCCTTTTCTATATTCACACCTTGTATATGAATATTCACTTCTACAACATCAAGTCCTGTCATTGTTTCAACAGCTTCTTTTACTCTTTCTTGAATATCCCATGAAACATCTGGTATCCTGCAGCCGTATTCAACAATAATATAAAGGTCAATAGCAGCTTCTCTGTCTCCTACTTCTACCTTTACACCTTTAGACAAATTTTTCCTCCCCAACATTTCTGCAATTCCACCTGCAATCCCGCCACTCATGCCTGCAACTCCAGGAACATCCATAGCAGCAATGCCTGCAATGATTGCAACTACCTCTTCAGAAATTTTCACTTCCCCTACATCACTTAGTTTACTTTGTATACTGTTTTGTTCAGTTTCTCCCATACTAAAAACCTCCTTTATACCAACAGGAATCAAGAGTTTAAATACTCCCTTTTTTAAGTATCCAAAAGCTAAAAGCTATAGATATTTAAAAAAGGGAATGTTTGCAGCAACTCTTGAAGTATAATAAATAATTATATCATTTCAAAATTGTGATATCAATATAATAAGGAAATAATTAAATAAAATATACTCTTTTAAATCTATTTTTAAAACTTTTGCCGCACATAAATATCTTTTATATCTACATCAGCATGTCTTGACGTTATGTCTGCTATTTGGGCAACTTGAACTGAAGTAAGACTTGGAGTTTTAACCACTACATCAACACTGCCATCGCTGCCAAACAAAACAACAACATCCTTAAAACCCTTTTCTTTAATTAAAGTTTCAATTCTCATTTCCTTTTCTGAATTTTCTATTATCTGCATCATCAATTCCTGTGCACTTTTCTTAAGGTCTTCACTAGATGCAGTATCCTGAGTAATTTCTTTTAGCACATCCTGATCCCTGCTTCTGTTTACTTCCCTGTTTATCTTCGCCTGGGCAAAAAAATCATTGGCTTCTTGGGAAGCCTCTAGAGCCTTTTCACTTCCTTCATCTTCCTCTTCGTCATCTTTTTTAACAAAAGTATCCTCATCCATTAACTCCCTATCCACATATACAGCTTCTCCAAGACGGACATCATCCTCTTCTGTTTCTTCAATTGCTATATCTTCATAAGAATTATCAACTGAAATATCATCCCACTCATTAACAGATGTACTGCTTTTATTGTAACTATACTGCAAAACTCCAGCTACTATTATCATTAAAATCAAAGACAATACCACCACTTGTTTTCTTTTTAATACCATCATTAATGTTCCCCCTTTAAACATATTAGTTTTATATATTAAAATTAACTTTCCCCGCATTATTTTATTTTAAACCCCTCCCTTCAAAATTGGATTGTACATTGATTTTTACTATCATATATATTATATTTCCGTCCAATTTATATCTTTTTTTTTGGAATAGCTTAAATTATTTTTTTCCCTCATAAACCTGTATCTTATGAACAGGAACATCTAACAGAACTTCTACTGCCCTAAGAAGATTTTCTCTCACAGTTAAATCCCCGCCACCATCTGCAACAACAACAACTCCTTTTACTTTAGGATACACTTCTTTAACTATAATGGGTTTTTTTACACCACTTCCTCCTTCCTCATATACAATGCTACTTTCATAACTTGTTTGATTTGACCTTCTAGTTCCCCCTGCACTATCTCTTTCATCAGTAACATCATCACTTTTTTTTATATTTGTAAATGGCACAATTTCAGTCCCGGATTCATAGGTAATAAGCACCTTTACTTCTCCTGCACCATTTATCTGTGACAGTATTTTTTCCACCTTTAATTCTAACTCTGTCTTTTCCTCTAACTTCCCAGTTTCCCCAAAAGTTTCTAGTTTTTCCGGTTCAGTTTTTTCTATTTCAGTTTCTTTTTTTTCGTCTCCTCCAAATAAACTTCCCCCTGCTATAATAATTATGATCCCAATAATCATCATTATTACCAGATTTTCTCCAAGTCTCTTATGATCTTTATTAAATATACTTATAAATTTCTTGATAGTTTTTCGTATTTTATCCATCTTTTCAACCTCCCGTTATTCTAAAAAAGAAATTATAATATTTTCTTTTTGTATTTTAAAAAGTTCATGGATTTTTTCTTTTAGTTGTTTTTCAATTTCTGTATCTCCTTTATCATAGGCAACCTCTTCATTTTCTAATTTTTTGTCTTTTCCAATTTCTATTTTCTTAACGCTTAAAATAGGTTTAATGGTGCTTTTTTTCTCATCAACAGCCAAATGTAAATATACTCTTTCCACTTCTCCAAAGCTCTCACTGTTATAATCTTCATTGATTATAACATCTGCTTTAGCTTCCTTTACTTTGTCAATTTCTTTTGCCAGGGATTCAAACTCAGCTATAATTTTTTCCCTATATACCTCTGTCATTACCTTTATTTGATTTTCCTTTAAAACATCGCTGTTTATAGATATTTCTTTAGACTTTATAAAGTTATCAGATTCAATTTGGTAGTCTTCTATGTCTATTTCCATTTTTAAAAGACTTAATATAGGATTAATAAGTGCAATTACCAGTATAAAACCTGTAACTAAATTTACCACCTTCCTTACCTTCCCTGATGGAATAAGTACTTCAATAAGTATTATAAAAATAGACAAAGTAACAATATTTAAAATCCATTTATTCAAAAAAACCATTTTTATCCTCCGTACATTTTAATTTTATCTTATCATTGCACTTACATTTGCAGCTGCAACAAGTGCTGTTATTGTAATTAAAAACATAAATGCAACTGATGCCATAATCCCTAAAATTACAGACATTGAGTCAGAGACAGCGTTTATGCTCTTTATAATACGTCCGTCAGCCACTGGTTCTAATAAAATCACTGCCAGCTTATACAAAGTTATAACTGCAAGTATTTTTAATATTGGCAAAATACAAATAACAGCAATGCCTATAACCATGGATACCCCAACAGCATTTTTTATAAGCAATGTGCATCCTATCACCGCATCTGCAGCATCTGCTAAATACTTTCCTGCCACCGGAATAAAAACACCTATTGCAAATTTGGCAGTTTTACTGGTAACCCCATCCACCACTGCCCCAATTGCCCCTTGAAGGGTGACTATTGCAATAAAAAGAGTCAATATAAGTCCTAATGACCATCCAATTAAATTTTTTAAAAAACCAGCTAGCCTTGATATTTGTATCTTTTCAGATATGTTGTCAATTACCGATACAATGGTGGATAATATTACAATTGGAATTAAAATATTTTTTATTATAGCTGCAAAAACTTGTACCATCAGCATAAGCGTTGGCTGCATCCCGGCTCCTGTGGTAACATTTCCAGAGGCTACAAGTAATGCAACTAAAACAGGCAAGGACATATGCATAAAGTTCACCATTGCATTTATTATTTCCACTCCTGCCTGTACAGCTGTATTAAAACTTACCAAAAGTATTGATATTAAAACTATATAGCATGTATAAAAAGCCAACTCCCCTGTGCCTTTATTTAAAAATGAGGTCTGCAGATTTTTTAATATTGCACACAAAATCACCAAAACAATTAATCTTGCCAGTATGTATATGTTTAAATATATTTCTTTAAAAAGAAATTTTAGTATGCCATTTATAATTCCCATAAAATTAAACTTAAAATTTCCTTTTGCCACATCAGAAATTATACTTTCCGGGTCATATCCAGGTATAATTTCATCAATATTTTCATCAGCATACCGTTTAAGATTTTCTTTAATCTTAGTAATTTCTTCTGTTTTAGTCTGACTTTCAATTATCCTTTCTGTTATTTTCTCCTCTTCTGCTTTTATATTGCAGAAATTTATACAACATAAGCTAACACTTATACAAATTATTTTTTTTATTAGTTTTAAATATCTTTTGTTTTTCATATACATTTTTCCCCATTTGTAATATTATTTTGTTTTATATTAAAATGTATAATTCTTTTTTTACTTAAGGCATAATGTTTATTACCAAATCCAGCAAAGATGTGACTATTGGCACAGCTAAAATTATAATAATAACCTTTCCTGCAAGCTCAACTTTTGATGCAATGGCACTTTCACCAGCGTCTTTGCAAATTTCCGAACCAAATTCTGCAATATAAGCAATCCCAATTATTTTTAGCAATGTAGAAAAATACACTATATCTATATTTGCTTTTTCTGCATATCCTTTAAGCAGCTCAATTATGGCAGATGTTTTTCCTAAAACCACAAAAAATATAATTACTCCTGTAACAATACTTATCATAAGTGCAGTTTCAGGTCTTTGAACTTTTAAAACGATGATTATTAAGGTTGATATCACAGCTAATATAACTATTTGAAATATTTCCATCTGTAAATTCCACTTTCTTTAAAACTGAAATATGGTTTTTACAGTTTCAAATAAATTTGCAATTTCCTTAACAATCATCATAAGCACCACTATAAGTCCTGCTAATGTAGTCATCATAGCCTGTTCCTCACGACCTGATTTGGTTAATACTGCATTTAAAACAGAAACTAAAATTCCTATTGCAGCTATCCTGAAAATTAAATCTATATCCATATATTGTTCTTTCTCCTTATGTGTTTTTATAAATCACCATTTGTACAAGTATATTCATATTGGCTATAAAAATATTCTAAAATAACTTAAAATAGTATAATTATTATTGCCAATCCCCCTAGTATCCCTAAGTTCCTGTACATCGCCTCATTTTTTTTTCTAAATTCTTCTGCCTTTTGTTCTTGTAATTTTAACTGGTTTAAAGTTAATCTGATATTTTTTATCTGTCCTTCTAAATCAGAGCTTCCAAGCATCTTTCCAAAGGAAATTATAACTTTTTCATCTTCTTTATCAAAGGAAGTAGCATCTATATTTAATTTAACTGCATCTTTCCAAGCCTCAGAGGCACTAATTTCAGGTCTTTTTTGCAAAATTTCTGCAGTGGATTTAAAAAAGTTTGAAACAGGACTTTCATTTTGCTTATATATTTTATAAAAAGCATCTGTCAGCTTATTTGACAAAAAACTAATTTCATTTTCAAATATTTGAAGCATCCCCTGTAAATCTCTCAGCTCATTAGGTCTTTTAGAGCATTTTTTTGAATATATATATCCTAATAAACTGCTTGAAATAAATACAATAAAACATCCAAAAAGCTTAACTGCCATTTTTATCCCTCCTAAAAATTACCTCCATGGTTTTACCGTCAATTATTTCTTCTACGGTACCTGGACCCTCTGCAGCACTTAACACTATAAATCTTTCAAAAATCTTTTCTTCAATAAGGCTTAAAACTTCTTTTCTTGTCTTAAGCTGAGAAATGTTATATCCATGTGCAGTGGATATAATTTTTATCCCTGCATTTAACACCTGCATTATTGATTGTTTATCCCCACTTCCGCCTATTTCATCCGTGACAATAACATCCGGGGACATGGACCTTAACATTATTGTCATTCCTAATTGCTTAGGGCATGCATCTAAAACATCAGTCTGCACCCCTACTCTTTTTTGTGGAACTCCTTTATAGCAGGCAGCTATTTCAGAGCGTTCATCAATTAGCCCTACTTTTACACCTTTAAATGCTATTTTTTCTATCCCATCACTTAAATTTCTTGTTATATCCCGAAGCATGGTTGTTTTCCCACATCCTGGAGGTGAGATAATGAGGGTGTTATATACCCCATTATTGTCATTTATTATGTATTTCATTATTTTTAAAGAACAGTCTGTAACTTCTTTAGAAATTCTTATATTAAGGCTGGATATATCCTTTATATTTTTTATACTCCCTCCCTCTAAAACAACTCTTCCCGCTATTCCAACCCTGTGTCCTCCTTTTAAAGTTAAAAAACCATTTTTAATTTCATCTAAAAATGCATAAATAGAATTTTCACTTATAAGAGTTAAAGTCTTTAAAATTTGTTCTTGATCCATGTAAAAAAGATTAAACTTGTTATTTGTCAGTTTCCCCTCACAGTTTAAAAAAAAGCTTCCCTTTCTATTTTGAAGCATAACCGGCTTTCCAGCTCGTATTCTTATTTCTTCTAAGTTAACAAGTTCAAAAGGATTTACTTTTATTAAAACTTCTTTTAATTCACCACATAAAAATTTTAAAATATCCCTTTCAAAAGAACGTATCTCAACCATTTTAACAACCTGCTTGTCTTTGGTAATCATTTTTTTAACCTCCCTTTTTAAGACTTGTCACTTATTTAATATTTATTCTCTTTGTCCAAATTTATGACTAAAATAAAAATGCATAAAAAAAAGCAGCATATGCATCAAAAGATACACACACTACTTTTTTATGAAAATTACAATTTAATTTTATAAAAATAAATTATATTTCATCACATTCATCACTGCACTCATCACAGTCACAATCCCATTCAACAATTATGTCTTTTCCGCAGGCAGTGCATTTAAAAGAGTCCTCTTCAGTATCCAACATATCTTCTGTTAATTCAACAATTTCATGACAGTGAGGACACTGAATTTCTGCAATTAATTCATCATCTTCATAGCCACAGTCGCAATCATCATACAATAATCTTTCTACTTCCCCAAGGTCTTCATCAATGGTATCAACCTGCTCTTCTAAATGCTCCTGGACTTCTTCTATATCAGACACTGAATCAGCAATATCGCCTAAAACTTCAATTATTTCTTTAAAAAGCTTGCCTTCATTTGTTGATTCATCAATATTCATACCTGCAAAAAGCCCCTTAAGATAAGCCACTCTCTCTTTTACGTATCCCATAAAATACCTCCTATTTCAAAAACAAATATAATATAGTATAACCATTATACTCTTTCCATATACTCTCCACTTCTTGTGTCAATTCTAATAACGTCTCCTTTATCAACAAATAAAGGCACCTTTATTGTTGCTCCTGTTTCAACAGTTGCAGGTTTAGTTGCACCTGTTGCTGTATCACCTTTAAAACCTGGTTCAGTTTCTATAACCTCAAGCTCAACAAAGTTAGGGGGCTCTACCCCAAATACATTACCTTTATGAGACAGAAGTTTTACAATTTCATTTTCTTTTATGAATTTAAATGAATCACCTATTATATCATTTCCAAGTGGTATTTGTTCATAATTTTCCAAGTCCATAAAATAGTAAAGGCTTCCATCATTATATAAATACTGCATATCCTTTCTTTCAATATGAGCTTTAGGCATTTTATCTGTTGGATTAAAAGTTTTTTCAATTGTAGCCCCTGTAACAATATTTTTTAATTTAGTTCTCACAAAAGCAGCACCTTTACCAGGTTTAACATGCAAAAACTCAATTACCTGAAATATACTTCCATCCATCTCAAAAGTTACTCCGTTTCTAAAATCACCGGCTGAAATCATTTTTTATCCCTCCAAAATTTTCATCTTATCATCTTCTATTGTCTTACATCAATTAAAGATGTTTACATACATTTTAATATTCATAAGTTAATATTAAATTAAAATCAACTATAATTCAAGAAAAATTTTCATATAATTTATAAACCTAAAATTCTATAACACTATTAATTCTTTAGATGACTTGGTCAAAACCATAGGAGTATCATCATTTATAACCACCATATCCTCTATTCTTACCCCACCTAAATTCTCTACATAAATCCCAGGTTCAATGGTAACCACCATGCCATTTTCCATTATTATATCTCCTCTTTTAGATAAACTGGGCTTTTCATGAACTTCAAGACCTACCCCGTGTCCTAAACCATGCCCAAAACACTTTCCATATCCATTTTCATCAATAATATTTCTTGCTACTAAGTCAATTTCTTTTCCTGTAAGACCTTTTTTAGCACTCTCTACAGAGGATTTTTGAGCTTTTAATACAATATTGTATATTTTATATAGCTCTTCTTTAGGTTTTCCAACAAATACAGTCCTGGTCATGTCAGAACAGTAGTTTTCATATATAGCTCCAAAGTCCAGTGTTACCACTTCATTGTTTTCAATTTTTTTATTGCTAGCTGTACCATGGGGTAGAACAGAACGATAACCAGATGCTACAATGGTTTCAAAGGATGTGCCTTTAGCTCCCTTCTTTTTCATATGGTGCTCTAACTCTAAGGCTATTTCATACTCGCTGACTCCAGGCTTTATGTAGTTTAATATGTGTAAAAAAGCATCATCTGCAATTTCCACTGCCTTTTTTATAATTTCTATTTCTTTAGCATCTTTTATAAGCCTTATATCTTCTACCATGCCATCAACAGGCTCTAATTTTTCTACTTTTAATTTTTTTTTCATTTCTATATAGGTTTTATATGTAACAACATTTTCCTCAAATCCAAGCTTTTTAATATCATTAGAGGCAATAACATTATTTAAGGCATCTAAAAGCCTGCCTTCATATTCTATTACTTCAAATAATTTCGCCTCATCTTTTGCCTGTTTGGTATATCTAAAATCAGTGAGCAAAACAGCAGCATTCTGCGTAATTAAAAGATATGCATATGTCCCAGTAAAACCTGAAATATACATATAATTTTCTCTTTTTATTATTAAAATTGCATCTAAATCTGCTTCTTTTATTTTTAGTCTCAATTTTTCCAATCTTTCTTTTAGCATCTTTATTCTCCTTGATGTTAAATTTTGACTCTAAATCAAAACTGCCGCATTTATTGCCAGTATATAGCTATTACTTCCAAAACCGCTTATTTGTCCAACACAAACAGGAGCAATTACAGATTTACTTCTAAATTCCTCTCTATCATATATATTGGATAAATGAATTTCTATAGTAGGTATCTCAACAGCTTTTATAGCATCTCTTATTGCTATGCTGTAATGGGTATAGGCTCCTGGATTTATTATTATAACATCAGTATTTCCTTTTGCCTCATGTATTTGATCAATTATTTCCCCTTCATGATTTGTTTGAATAAAACTTAAATTTATATTGTGTTTTAAAGCTTCTGCATTTGTTTTTTGGGCTATCTGTTCAAGAGTTTCCGTTCCATATACATCCTTTTCCCTAGTACCTAATAAGTTTAAATTGGGACCATTTATAATAAGAACTTTTTTCATCCCCTTTTTCATTTTAAATCCCTCCCTTTAAGTTTTGGTATATATTTTTCATTTCTAAGGCATCTTCAGCCATCATTCCCCTTGACTCACATATTATCACCGGCTGCATATTCTTTTTTATAATAATTTCGGCAAAATGTGAAAACTCCGGTCCATACTCTGTGTCCTTCATAGTCCAGTGTTTTTTCTCCCCACCTTTAGTAAACTCTACCCTGCTAAAATGACAGTGGAGATTTTTAAATCTTTCTTCCCCTAGAGAGTTTTTTATAATATTTAGCACTTCTTCAAAATCAGCTGGAGAATTAAGTCTTCCCTGACCCCTTGCATGCAAATGGGCAAAATCAACTGTGGGAATCAGCCTTTCATCAACACTGCATAAATCCAGTATTTCTTCTAAAGAACCTAGTTGATTTTTCTTACCCAAAATCTCAGGACAAATAGTTATATCTCCAAGACCTAAAGCATCTGCTTCTTTTATCACATGAAAAAGTTCTTTTTTGGCTGTATCTAAAGCCCACTTTTTATCAACTTTGCTGTAAGAGCCAATGTGTACAACTACTCTTTTTGCCTCCATCCACTTTGCAGCTGTAAGAGTTTTTATAATATAATCTCTTGACTTTTTTCTTTTTTCTTCATCTGGGCTTGCCATATTTACATAGTAAGGGGCATGAATACTGAGAAAAACATCATATTTTAATGCTTCTTCTCCAATTTTTTCAGCTAATTTCTGCCCAATTCTAACACCTCTGTTACACTGGTATTCATATGCATTAAGCCCCATATTGCTAAGCCATTTTGGCATATCAACAGAAGATTTATATCCTTCATGGTAAAAACTTTCTGGATTTCCCGATGGTCCAAATCTTATCAAAACAATCACCTATAAAAAAGTATTATACCAAATAAGGTATAACACTATTATAGCTAATTCCACCCATTTTTAAAACAAAATCAACAAACTATTCATGTCTTGGATTATTTTTCACTATGGCAACTGCTTTTGTCACTGATGTTATAACATCAACTTCAAATTGTTACCTTAATCCATCTATCCTTGAATATAGTTCACCTTTTTCGCTTACTATGTATTTAGGAGGCAAATCATTTAATGCTATTGCTGCAATATCTAATGAACATTTTTCACATGTACATACATTTATATCTTTTACAATGTCTTTCATTACTAAAAAAACTACCTCTTCCATAAAATTTTTTAACTGTGGCACTTATATCACCATCCCATTTTTTAGTAAATATTAATTAAAAAGCCTTTCTAAATACCAATTTAATAGATCCCAACCAAATAAATAAGTGAGAAAGGTCCCTGCAACAATAAAAGGTCCAAAAGGTATGCCACTCTTTCTGTCTTTAATTTTAAGAAGTATTAAAAGAAAACCAATAAATCCTGCAAGAACAACAGATATAAAAAATGTCACAAGTGTCATTTTCCATCCTAAGAATAACCCAATAGGTGCAAAAATTTTTATATCTCCTCCGCCCATTGCCTCTTCACTACCATAGACAAGGTGTGCTAAAAGAGCTACAATAAGTAACACTCCAAAACCAATTACAGCACCTAAAAAAGGATTCCACCACTTATCATCGCCATAAATCTCCAGAGGATTAACAAAAGCATTATAAAGCCCTGCTCCCACACCCCCAACTAAACCTGTTATTACAAGACCATTTGGAATTATCATATGCTCTAGATCAATGAAAAACACAGCAATCATTACTGACATAAAAAAGGCTGCAGCAACAAAATCTGCTATTTGCTCTATTCCATATTTATGAAACAATATGCCAAAAACCAATGCTGTAAGTATTTCAACTAAAGCATACCTGGGGGAAATTTTCACACCGCATTTTCTACATTTTCCTTTTAAAAACAAAAAACTAAAAACAGGGATTAATTCAAACCATCTTAATTTGTGGTCACATTTTACACAGTGGGAAGAAGGTTTTACTATTGACTCACCTTTAGGTATTCTGCATATACAAACATTTAGAAATGAACCTATTAAAAGACCTATAATAATAACATATGTATAACAAAAAAGCTCCATCATGCTAATTTTCCTTTTCTTTAGTATTTTTTTATTTCTATATTTAACTATATATCAATTATATATAATTTTCTCACAAATTAAAAGGTTTTTATATTAAATTCCTATTGACATATCATCTTTAAGATGTAAAATGTACAGTGAAACCATTTAAAAATTAAACTTTATACTAAGGAGACAACATGAATTCAAAGATTTTAGATTTTTTTAAAAAACATAATTTCATAATTTTATTTTCTGTAGGCGTTATTTTAAGGCTAATATGGGTGTTAATTATGGATACATATCCTTATACAGATTTTATGTGGTATCATGTTAAGGGAGTGGAAATTTCACAAGGGAAAGGCTTTTTAAATGGCATATACCCATATTATGTAGGAAATCCCGGATGGCCTACTGCATTCAGACCCATTGGATATCCAGGAACTTTAGCTGTTTTATATTACCTTTTTGGAACAAGTTTTCTAGTAGGAAAGTTATTTAATGTTTTACTATCAGCTTTAATTATGTTTTTAACATATAAATTGGCTTTAAAATTTTTTAATGAAAAAGTGGCTTTTTTTACACTGCTTATTTTTGCACTGTCACCACTTACCATTTGCTATAATAGCGTTTTAGGCTCTGAAATACTTTTTTCAGCAGTGCTAATGCTTTCAATTTATTTGTTTTTTGTAAAAAACAACCCAGTTTTAATAGGTCTGCTTATAGGATATTTAACACTTATACGACCTATTGGAATGTTTATTCCTGCAATATTTGTTTTCTTTATATTTTTAAAAAAAGATATGCTTTTAAAAGAAAAGTTTAAATACTTACTTTTATTTGGCATATTTTTTAGTTTAGTGGTTTCACCCTGGCTTATTAGAAACTATAAAGTTTTTGGAGAGCCTGTTTTTTCTACCAATGGAGGATATGTAATATACGTTAACAATAATGATTATGCAATAGGTGGCTGGAGCGACCCTTACAAGTATCCTGACAGCCCTTTTTTACAGTACAGGACAGATGAATGGTTTGACGAAATGGCTATACACAAAGTAGGAAAAGAACTTGCAGTAAAGTGGATAAAAGAAAATCCAAAAGAATTTTTAAGACTTGCATTTTTAAGACTTGAAAACTCTTACTGGTGGCACACGGATGAAATTAAATGGGCATTTACCATAAAGGTTGACAGCGGTATTAATGAGTGGCACCCAATTAGTGATGCCTTTGTAAAGCTGCAAAAGCTCTTATATAGACCCTATTATATAGTTCTTTTTATCTATATTTTGTATGCTGCTTATAGATTTATACGCCACAGAAAAATAGATTTTAACACATTTATATTATTAATTTTCATGTACTTTAACGCCATGATGTTTGTCCTTGAGGGAAATTCTAGATATGTATTCCCCTTGCACCCCATCTACTCTATGGGAGTGGCGTTTATTTTAGTAAGTGTTTTGAATCGCTTTTTTCCACATAAACTTGAAAATATAAAAAATTAAAAGGAGGGAAATATCCCTCCTACTTTCTACTTTATACATTAAATCTAAAAAGAACTACATCTCCATCTTTCATAACATAGTCCTTTCCTTCAGAACGGACCAATCCTTTTTCCTTTGCAGCATTATAACTTCCACACTCTACAAGTTCTTTAAAGGCAATTACTTCAGCACGTATAAAACCCCTTTCAAAATCTGTATGAATTTTACCCGCTGCCTGAGGAGCTTTTGAGCCTTCAACGATAGTCCATGCCCGTACTTCTTTTGGTCCTGCAGTTAGAAAACTTATAAGTCCTAAAAGCTTATAGCTTTTCTTTATAAGCTTACTAAGTCCAGATTCTGATAATCCCAAATCTTTTAAAAATTCTTCTCTTTCCTCTTCATCAAGCTGTGCAATTTCCTCTTCAATTTTTGCACATACCGTCATTACCTCTGAGCCTTCTTTTTTGGCATGATTAAATAATTCTTCTAAAAGAGGATTGGCTTTTTCTAAGTTGATATCTTCTTCTGACACATTTCCTGCATATAATACAGGTTTTGATGTAATTAAAAAAAGTTCATCAACAATTTTCTTTTCATCCAAATCAAAATGCATTGTTCTAACAGTATTTCCTTCTTCTAAGGCCTTTAATATTCTTTCATAAATATCCAGCTCAATTTCATACTTTTTATCTCCGGATTTAAGCATTTTACGGGTTCTTTCAACCCTTCTTTCCATAACTTCCATATCCGCTAATATTAATTCTGTTTCAATGGTTTCAATATCCCTTACAGGACTTACCGAACCATCAACATGAACTATATTGCTATCTTCAAAACATCTTACAACATGAACTATAGCATCAACTTCCCTTATATGGGATAAAAATTTATTGCCTAGTCCTTCCCCTTTGCTTGCACCTTTTACCAATCCTGCAATGTCAACAAATTCAATTGTGGTAGGTGTTGTCTTTTCCGGATCATACATTTTGGTAAGTACATCAAGCCTCTCATCTGGAACTGGTACTATCCCCACATTAGGCTCTATGGTACAAAAAGGATAATTTGCTGATTCTGCTCCAGCCTTTGTTAGAGCATTAAAAAGAGTACTTTTACCTACATTTGGCAGTCCTACTATTCCCAACTTCATCTGAATATCTTTCCTTTCTTTCTATCAGTTCGTTGCATTAATATGTTAAAATCAAAATAAATTATATATTATATAAACTGCCAATGCAAGTAAACCTTATAATAAATTAATTCTCATAAACTTAAAACTCTTCATGGTCAAGTTTATCTAATTCTTTATCAGTCAGTACATTAGCAAGATTTAGAATGGAAATTAATCTATCATCTTTTTTCCCTACATATTCAAGATAATGATTATAACTTTTTTGAATGATATCCGGTGTAGATTCAATATTTTGAGATGATAATTTTAAAATTTCAGTTACATCATCTACAATAAATCCTATTAGTCTTTCCTCAATTTCTATAATTATAATTTTTGTTTTCTTTGTAATCTCTGTTTCACCTAAATTAAACCTTTTGGTCAAATTTACAACAGGTACAACTATACCCCTTAAATTAATTATCCCATCAATGAATTTAGGCATCTTAGGCATTTTAGTAAGTTCTTCAAATTTAACAATTTCTTTAACTTGAGATGCATCCACTCCGCAGACCTCACCATTTAGCGTAAATACCACAATCTGCATTTCTTTCACAATAATACCTCCTTGTTTTTAGAATAACAGCTAAATTTCCCATATCCATTTAAATTTTAAATTTGGTACTGCAAATACAAGAAATGTCTTTATTTTTTAAGAATTTATTATTGAAAAGTTTCTAATTATAATGATATCATAAAATAGTATTACATTTCAATTAATAAATCCATAATCTTTCATATAGATTATTTGAATGTTTTATGATAAACTCAAAATAAATGATTTAAAGATTAAATTTTGATAGCTTTTGATTTGCATTGATAAATTTTACTTAAAAGGTGTTAATATGTATTCATTATCAGATAAAAACAAAAAAAAGAAAGTTAAATTTGATTATATATTATTTGGTTCTGTAGTTTTACTCTCTATATTTGGCATTATTGTCTTATGCAGTGCAACAGCAACAATGCCAGGTGGGAACAGAATGGTTATGACACAAATTGCCAGTATGATTTTAGGTATTGGAATTTGCATTGTCATAAACTTTTTAAATTACAATATATTTAAAAGTTTAAGCGGTCTTATGTATATATTAGGTGCCTTACTGCTTGTATTAGTTCTTAGAATTGGAGTAGAAGTTTTAGGAAGCCGCCGTTGGATTATAATTCCTATAATTAATATGAGTTTTCAGCCCTCTGAATTGACAAAAATATTTTTTATATTATTTATTTCAAAACATTTTGAAAAACTTGTAAAGGAGTTTAATAAAGTAACCATTATAAAAATTATTGTGTTTACTTTTATTCCTATTTTTCTTATTTTTCGTCAACCAGATGGAGGTATGGCTCTGGCGTATTTGTTTATATTATGTGTTATAACTTTTCTGCATGGAATACCATATAAATATATTTTAGCTGGAATTCCTTCTGCTATAGCCGCATTGCCTCTTATATGGAAATTTGTTTTAAAGGATTACCATAAAAAAAGAATTCTATCTTTTTTAGACCCGACTTTAGATCCCCAAGGTGCAGCTTATCAAGTAAATCGTGCAGAAATGACTGTTGGTTCAGGTGAAATCTGGGGACAGGGGCTTTTTAATGGTACTCAAACTCAAAGTCTAGAAGGTGTTCCTGTTAAAGAATCAGATTTTATCTTTACCGTTATAGCTGAAGAGTTGGGATTTATAGGTTCTGTATTACTTATATCACTGATTCTTATAATTTTATTTAGATGCATATATATATCCTGGAAGTCAAAAGATATATATGGTTCATATGTTGCAATTGGAATTACCGCTATGTTAGCATTTAATTTTATTCAAAACATAGGGATGAATATAGCACTTCTTCCTGTATCAGGTGTTCCACTTCCCTTTGTAAGTGCTGGAGGAAGTGCAATGGTAACTTACTATCTTGCAATAGGTATTGTAATGAGTATATCCATGCACAGGGAAAAGGGTATGTTTGAAACAACAAGTTAGCTAAAAAAAATATTGACTCATACCTTTGTATGTGATAACATATATATCAACTATATATTTAAAAAGCAATGAAAAGGGAAAGTAAATTATATGTACTTTCAAAGCGATTTAGGGATGGTGAAAGCCTAAAAAAGGAGTATAATCGAAGTTCCCCTTTGAGCTGTTGGCTGAAAAGCAGTATTTTTGCTAAAGTAGGCTTAATCGGAGCTTTCACCGTTATAAGAAAGGATGTATCGGAAGTATTTCCTGTACATTATAAAGTGGGCATTTGCCAATTTGGGTGGTACCGCGTGGAGATTATAACTCTTCGTCCCTTACATAAGAGGGATGAAGGGTTTTTTTGATTTTACAAAAGTATTAAAATAAGACTTTCATAAGGGAGGTAATATTATGATTATTATTATGAATCAAAGCGCTTCAAGGGAAGATATCAATAATGTTGAGAGAAAATTGTCAGAATTGGGTTTTAGAACACATCCTATATTTGGAGATATTAAAACAGTAATAGGTGCTATAGGCGACAAAAGACATCTAAATACACAAGAAATATCCACAATGCCAGGAGTTGAAAACATTGTCCCTATTATGAAGCCTTATAAGCTTGCAGGTCGGGAATTAAAGCAGGTACCTACCATTGTCAATGTAGGTGATGTGCAAATTGGTGGAAATAAAGTTGTAGTAATGGCTGGCCCTTGTGCCATTGAAAACAAAGAAACCTATATTGATACTGCCAAAAAAGTAAAGGAAGCTGGTGCTGATATACTTCGTGGTGGTGCATTTAAGCCCAGAACCTCTCCTTATTCCTTCCAAGGGTTAGAAGAAGATGGACTTAAAATAATGGCAGAGGCCAGAGAAATTACTGGCTTAAAACTTGTAACTGAAGTGGTTGATACTAGAGATGTTGAACTGGTAGCTTCCTATACAGATATTATCCAAATTGGTGCAAGAAATATGCAAAACTTTAGACTTTTAAAAGAAGTGGGACTATATAAAAAACCTGTTCTTTTAAAAAGAGGACTATCTGCAACAATAGAAGAATGGCTTATGGCAGCTGAATATATCATCTCGGAAGGAAACCAAAATGTAATTTTATGTGAACGTGGCATAAGAACTTTTGAAACTGCTACAAGAAATACCGTTGACTTAAGTGCCAT
The DNA here is from genome assembly GCA_012517995.1 of Clostridium sp. Taxonomy (GTDB): domain Bacteria; phylum Bacillota; class Clostridia; order Acetivibrionales; family Acetivibrionaceae; genus Herbivorax. The sequence continues at coordinate 14,374 of JAAYTS010000141.1, read as the reverse complement.
ACCTGTTGTTAAGGAACTTTCACACCTGCCTATAATTGTAGACCCAAGTCATGCAACAGGAACATGGAAATATGTAAGTGCACTGTCAAAGGGTGCTGTGGCCACAGGTGCAGACGGTCTTATTATTGAAGTTCATTCGGACCCAAATTGTGCCCTTTGTGACGGTCCTCAGTCATTGAGACCTTCTAAGTTTTCTCAAGTTATGGAGGAACTTGAGAAAGTAGCAAATGCAGTTGGAAGAACAATGTAATACTTTAAAATAAATAAAAATAGCAAATAAAAAACCTTCAGATTTTATAATTTGAAGGTTTTTTAACTGCTTTTAGCTTTATTTTCTTCTAATTCACCACTTAATTTTATTACTTCATCATAACATACAACTTTATTTTTCCCTGTTTCTTTGGCATGATAAAGTGCCTTATCTGCATATTCCACTACTTTTTTAATATTGTTAGAATGCTTTGGAAATTGTGCTATACCGCAGCTTACAGTAACTTTTGTGCTATCTTTTTTGTTTTCTAAATTCATATTTTCTTTTTCTAACTGATGCCTTATTCTGTCGCCAACATTTTTTGCAATATCAAGGTCAAGGTCTCTTATCAATATTATAAACTCTTCTCCCCCATATCTTACAGGTATATCAGTTCTTCTTATACTTTGAAGTATAATATTTCCAAACAGAGAAAGTAATTTATCCCCTTCAATATGTCCGTAGCTGTCATTATAAACTTTAAAATTATCAATATCAAACATTAAAACATTTAATGGTTTTCCTGAGTACTCTGCATATAATGCCTCTTCTTCTAACTTCTGATCAAAATAATGTCTGTTGGCAAGACCTGTCAGTTTATCTGTTCTAGCACGTTTAAACTCTCTTTTATGTAATTCATCATATGTTTTAACTTTAATAATAATACTAGATATTCCATAGGCTGCAAAAATAATAAACATTCCTCTAATGGCAAGTTTAATATAATTAAACTCATTTAAGTTGCCCACTTCATATAAAAGAGTTGAAATAGAATATATTATTATAGCAAAAATACTTATTTTTATTGTAGAAGAAACATCCCTGCTAGTACCATAATAAGCAATTATAAAAAATAAGAGAATATATATATCTGACTGCAAACCACCTAGAAAGTATGAAAAAGTGCTAATTAATAATATATCTGTATAAAATATAATTCCAAACTTTTTTTCCGCCAATTTATTTTTTGAATATAGAATGCTAAAAATAACGTTATATACAATTGCAAAAGCAAATGTAATCCAAAATTTCCCAAATAAAAAAGGTTTATCTGATACAATCAGAAAAATTGGAATTACCAAAAGTAACAGGCCCCACCTTAAAAAAAGAAAACTTTTCTTTGGCTCTATACTTTTTAGTTTTTTTTCCATGCATAAATCGCCAAATATATCCATTTTTCTTGTTTTTCCCCCACACAAATTTTGTTTTTTTCTAATATTTCTAATAAAATAGATTTATTTGCTTTACTCCTTTGCCATTTATTTTATATTCATTTTTAAAATTTGTCAATTATTCAGTTTTTATATTTTTTAATCCAGCACTTAAAATCATCCCAGTAAAAGATTATTGTCACACCTAAAACCACTAAAAATGTGCCCAGTACAAAATAAAATCCCACATTTTCTTTTAAAATAATTACTGCAAAAATACTTGCTAGAACTGGCTTTAAAAAGAAAACCATAGAACCTTTAGATGCCCCCACAATAGAAAGACCTATAAAATAAGTCAAATAACCTACCCCTGTTGTTAAAAAGGACAAATACATTACATGCCAGGTTATTGATGAATTAATATGAAATACAGGGATTTTAAATAACAGCAAAAGTGGAAGCAGCACGATACTCCCTATTAAAAAGGAATATGAATTCATTTTAAGACTGCCTATTTGGGAGGATACTTTTCGCCCAATAATGGTGTATAGACCATATAATACTGCAGAAAGTAATGCTAGCATAGGACTTAATATATTTATGGCATCTATACTAAGTTCATTAATTGACATAACTAATACACCTACTATACCAAGTATTAACCCCACCTTTTTATATGTATGTATTTTTTCCTTATCAATTATAGATGAAAAAAAAGTTACAAATATAGGATTGCTGCTAAAAATAACTGCAACTAATGCTGCCTTTGCATTGGTCATGCTTAAACTTAACTGTAATAAGTTCATGGATAAAATAACATTTATTACACCTAGTATAGTCAACATCTTAAAATGTTTTTTTTCAATTTTAAAATCCCTTCTAATCAAACTACATGCAAAAAGAAATAATCCTGCTAAAAAAAATCGTAAAAAATTAATTTGAAAGGGATTAATTCTATCTATAATTATTTTACTGACAACTTCATAAGTGCTAAACAATATAACTGTGTTTAGCAAAAATAAATAGCCAAAACCATTCTTTTTCAAAATACTTTTCCTCCCTTTTATAAAATTCCAATAGGACTTTAGTACTAGTTTTTATTATAATATAATGCTTTTTAACCATTAACACAAACCTCTTTTTATTGTATAATATAATTATACCTAAAAGTAAATTCACAGATATTTTTTTAAGAGGTGAATGTTATGCTTGAACTAAAAAACTGTGAAATGTGTGGAAAAACTTACACCTCAAATGGTTTTCATAAAGTATGCCCATCTTGTTTTCAACATGATGAGTCTGATTTTAACAAAATTAAAATGTATTTAGAGGAAAATCCATGTGCCAAAATATTTGAAGTTGTAAGTGCCCTTAATATATCTTTAAAAAAAATAAAAAGATATCTGCGTGAAAACAGGCTTGAAATAATAGAACCTGATAATCATTTTTTATTTTGTGAAGCTTGTAAAAAATCAATCCGTTCAGGCAGGTACTGTAGTTTGTGCTATACAAATGCCTACCATCGCAAATACCAAACAGTGTACAGAGAAAATTATTCAAAGGCAATAAACTTTAAGTCCTCATAAAGTTCACTCTAAACTGTCCTCATTATATAGCTTTTGATATATAATATAATAATTCTGCACTTTTTCCACATACTTTTTAGTTTCTTCAAATGGTATAACTTCAAGTGTCCTTCCTGAACTGCTAAACTTTTTATCTTTTAACCATAAGGCTACATTACCTCTTCCTGCATTATATGCTGCTAAAACCATCTTCCTTCTTTCTGATTCCTCCTCACTTATATACACCCCATTTTCATACATAAACTCATCCATAAGATTGTTTAAATACCAGCATCCCATTTTTATATTGGTTTTTGGGTCATATAAATCCTCCACTTTAAAATTCTCTATTTTCATTTTTTCAGCTATCCAAATTGAAGTATCGTCTGTTATTTGCATAAGTCCCCTGGCATTTTTATGAGATGTTGCATTAGGGTTAAATCCGCTCTCTGCTTTTATAACTGAAAAAACTAAAAAGGGATCTAAATTGTCATAAAAAGATGAATATTCAAAAACATATTCTTTATATTTTAGAGGATATAAATATTTTACAGCTGCTTTAGCTGCATAAACAATTAATATAAGTGAAAAAACGAGAAATAAAAAGGTCTTTATTCTCTTTTTTATTTTTTTTGCCACAAAAGCTACCACCTTTATTTTTATGCTTTTTTATATACTTTTTTTACTTTTTCTTCTAATTCTTTGTAATCACCATTATTATATATAATTATGTCTGAAATGGAAATATAATAATCATCATCTGGCTGTATTTTTATTATATCCATTACTTTACTATATGTTAAATTATTTCTTTTCATAACTCTATCTATTCTTATATCTCTATCTGCAGTAACAAACCATATCTCATCAGACACATCAATAAATCCATTTTCTAGTGGAATTGCTGCATCTACTACAACGGTATCTTCATTATTGCATTTTTTAATTTCATTTTTAATTTCTATTGAAATATATTTATGGGTGATATCATTTAATGCCTTTAGCTTTTCTTCACTATTAAAAGCTATATCTGCAATTTTTCTTCTTACAAGTTCTCCTTTTTCATCTAAAATATCTTCCCCAAAATAATCTACAATTTCATCAAAAACCCTATGCCCTTTTCTCATAATATCTCTTGATATTTTATCTGCTTCAATTACTTTTGCTCCTAAAGAAGAAAGAATATTAGAAACAGTGGTTTTTCCACTTCCTATTCCTCCTGTAACGCCTATTACTTTCAAATCCTATACACCCTCTAAAAAATATTATCTATTCTAAAAAATTTTAGAATAGATTATTTATTAAATAAAAATTTATTTTTAAACTTCAAAATTTTATATTACAAAATATCTTTACTTTGCCTCGTACCAGTTTTTCCCTATGTTCATTTCAATATCTAAAGGTACCCTTAGTGAAGCGGCATTTTTCATACTCTCTTCAACTATTTTTTTAACCTGGTCTATTTCATCTTTATGAACTTCCACTATAAGCTCGTCATGTACCTGTAGAATAAGCCTGGATTTAAGATTTCTTTTATTAAGCTCTCTATACACATTTACCATTGCTATTTTAATAATATCAGCAGCACTGCCCTGTATAGGGGTATTTAGTGCCACTCTTTCTCCAAATGACCTAATATTAAAATTTTTTGATTTTATTTCAGGTATATATCTTCTTCTATTAAATATAGTGGTTACAAACCCTTTTTCCTTTGCTTCTTTTTTGATATTTGTCATATATTCTTTAACTTGTGGATACTTTTCTAAATATTCATCAATATATTTTCCCGCTTCTTTTTTGGTTATTCCCAAATCCTTAGAAAGACTAAAATCCCCAATGCCGTATACAATACCAAAATTTACAGCTTTTGCTCTTGATCTTAAAAGTGATGTCACTTCATTTTTTGAGACACCAAATACTTTAGAAGCTGTGGATGTATGTATATCTTCATTATTTAAAAATGCATCTATCATGTTTGTATCATTTGTTATATGAGCCAAAACTCTTAGTTCTATCTGTGAATAATCTGCATCTAAAAGAATGAAATTTTCATCAGATGGCACAAAAACTTTTCTTACTTTTCTACCCATTTCAAGCTTTATAGGTATATTTTGAAGGTTTGGCTCTGTACTGCTTATTCTGCCTGTTACAGTAACAGTTTGATTAAAACTTGAGTGAATCTTACCAGTATTATTATTTATAACCCCTAAAAGACCTTCTACATAAGTGGAATTAAGCTTTACCAGCTGCCTGTACTCTAAAATTTGGGAAACAATTTCATGTTGGTCCTTTAGCTGCTCTAGCACTTCTGCATCTGTGGAATAACCAGTTTTTGTTTTTTTAATAACTGGAAGCTCAAGCTTTTCAAAAAGTATTACTCCCAGCTGCTTTGGAGAATTAATATTAAATTCTTCCCTAGCTAATTCAAATATTCTAACTTTAACAGAATCAATTTTACTTTGCAGTTCTTTAGAAAATCCAAGTAATTCTTCGGTATTAACTCTAAAGCCATAATACTCCATATCTGCTAAAACACTAATTAGAGTCAATTCAATATCATAATAAAGCTCTTTTTGGTTATTTTCTTCTAACAGCTTTCTAAATTCTTTTTCTAATTCCACTATCACATATGGATAAAACCCTATGGCATCAGATACTTCTTCTATAGGCATATCTTTATAGAGTACAGCTTTTTTGCCTTTACCTGCCATATCTTCTATTGAGCTTACCCTTACATTTAGGTGTTCTCTTGCAAGGTCAGATATTACATAAGATTCCCTTGAAGGATTTAAAATATAAGCAGCTATCATTGTATCAAAAGCTAAGCCCTTTAATACAATATCATTTTGCTTTAAATAAAGGATAAAATTCTTTATATCGTGTGAATATTTTTTAACCCTTTCATCTTCAAAAACATCTTTATACTCTAAGAAAAATTCTTTTTCATTTATACTTTTGCTAAAATCAACATACCAAGTCTCTTCATCTCCAAGGGAAAAGGCTAATGAGGCAAGGTTTTTTGAAAACTTTTCTTCTTTGTCAATTAAGTAATAAAAATACAACTTCCCTGACATAAGTATTTTAGACTTTATAGCTTTTAGCTCACTAATATTTTCAACTACCTTTATGTCCATATTAATATCATCTTTAGTAATTGAACTTCTCAATGCTAATTTATCAATAAAACTATTAAACTCTAACTTTTGAAATATTTCTAGAAGTTTTTCCCCGTCATACTCTTGATATTTTAATTCTTCAAACTCACAAAGACTAGGCATATTTCTCTCAATTCTTGCTAAGTCTCTACTTAAAAATGCCTGCTCTTTATATGTAATAAGATTTTCTTTAACCCTTTTTTGGGTTATTTTATCAACATTTTTATATAAATTTTCTAACTTTTCATACTCTTTAATAAGTTTTAATGCAGTTTTTTCACCTATTCCAGGAACTCCAGGAATATTGTCTGAAGCATCACCCATCAAGCCCTTTACATCTATAAATTGCCAAGGCTCAATCCCGTATGTTTCCACTATCTTATCATAATCATATTCCTCTGTCTCAGTTTTCCCTGCTTTGGTTTTAGGGATTTTTATCCTTGTGGTTTTTCCCGCAAGCTGGAGTGCATCTCTGTCCCCTGTAACTATAATTACCTCAAATCCCCTTTCTTCACCACATAAAGAAATAGAACCTAGTATATCATCTGCTTCAAAGCCTTCCATTTCAAGTCTTTTTATTTTCAATGCATCTAATACTTCTTTCATGTAGGGAACTTGCACACTAAGCTCTTCTGGCATTCCTTTTCTTTTTGCCTTATATCCTTCATATTGTTTATGTCTAAAAGTTGGAGCTTTAAGGTCAAAAGCCACACAAATATATTGGGGATTTTCCTCTTCAATATATTTGTACATAATGTTTAAAAATCCATAAATGGCATTTGTGTACAATCCATCAGAAGTGGAAAGTAAACTCACTCCATAAAAAGCTCTGTTTAATATGCTATTTCCATCTATAATCATTATTTTTTGTCTATCCATAGTAATCCTTTCAATTTAAGTCTTTAAATTTTCCTGCTTATCTTTGTGTTTAACCAATGAGTCTTAATTCTCCACTGTTGTAAACCATTATAGAAACTACTTCTCCTTTTCGACAATTATTTTTCCACTTAGAAATAGGTAAGTTAATTTCAATATTCAAGTTGTCTGGCAACAACACTGCACACCCATTTTCTATCCTGTCAAACACCGCTTTTATAATCAAAATAATTGCCACCTTTCCTTATTTTAAAAAAGCTTGTACAAAAACATTTTACACAAAAAAAAAGCCTTAGTAAAGGGTATTAGGCAATAAACTTTTAATATTAACCAATTAAATGCTTTTATATATAAGTTTTAAGTAAAAATTTAAAAAAAGCAAAGAATTAAACCCCCTTTGCTTTTTACTTAAATTAATATATATTTTAGTCTATTCAATTAATACTTCAACTATTTGTTCTGTTCCTCCATCTGCTATAACATTAACTTTAATATTTGTAAAATAGCTTTCTAATTCCTCTATAAACCTGTCATATTTACTTTCTTTAACTGCCAATCTTACTAAAACAGCATTCTCATAAGAAAGACCAGTGTCCTTTCGGGTGTTATCTTCTAAAACCTCAATTCCAAGCTTATTGACAGTATCTATAATATAAGCTGTATCCTCTGGCTTTAAAGAGTTGTTTATAACAGATACTCTTACAATGGTATCTTCTGATTCTTCCAATAAATGTACTCCCTCTAGGCTTCTCTCTTCTGGAGATGGACTGGTGCCTATATCAATCTCTTCAGTATACTCTCTAGAAGCTGCATCACTCCCATTAGAAGGCGTTATACCATATGACTCGGATTCTTTTTCTAAATAATTGTCTCCTTCATTAGAAGACATTCCACCACCTGCAAAACCGCTGCTAATTTTTACATCAGCATCAGCAGCATTCGAACTATTTGTTGGTAAATCATCATAAGAAATATCAGGACCTACAGTCTGGTGGTGCTGAGTATCTCCGTCATCGTTCTCTATACCTGAAAATAAATTAACCTCTTCTGAATCTGCATCATACATTTCATCATCTACAGCTCTTTCATTTAAAACCATATCAGATTCAAAAGACTTTAAATTAAGGTTTTCTCCTGTATGAGACTCCTCATTATACCCCCTGTCAAAGCCCTTTTGAAATTTGTCTATTGTAAGAAACTTTGAAGTAACAAAAATTAATATAAATGCTGCTGCAATAGATGATGCTAATTTAATGTATTTAGAATTCATCCAGAAAAGAGGGCCCTTTCCTTGCTTTTCCTTTACAAGCTTTTGATGTAATTGTTTGTTAAAATCCTCTGGAAGTTCTACATCCTCTATATTTTTACATAGATTAATAATTTCCATCTGACAGTCAAATTCTTCTTTACATTTAATACATGAATTTATATGCTCTTCAAACTGATGTTTTTCAGCATCACTCAATTCACCATCAATATATAATGAAATCAATTCTATTATATGTTCACACTTTTTCACATCTACCCCTCCTTCCTATACTTATTTGACGTATTCCTCATTAAAAAGTTCCTTTTTATTTTTAAAAATATCTCTTAAAGCTTTTCTTGCCCGACTTATACGGGACTTAACGGTACCTTCCGGACAATTAATTATTTTAGCTATCTCTTCATAGCTAAAACCCTCAATATCTCTTAATATTATTACCGTCTTATATTCATCTGACAAGGATTCAATACACTGGTATATTAGATTTTTAAATTCCTTTTTCTCATATATTTTTTCAGGACCGGGACTATCATCTTTTATCTGTGGCTTTAATTCTTCATCATTATATTTTATATCTTCATTTAAGGAAATTACTTTTTTGTTTTTTCTTTTTCTCAGTTCATCTAAACATACATTTGTAGTAATTCTGTATATCCAGGTTGAAAAAAGTGAATCTCCTTTAAACTTATTTATAGATTTATATGCCCTGATGAAAGCTTCTTGAGCCAACTCATTTGCATCATCATAATTACCCATCATTTTGTAAGCAATGTTAAAAACCTTTTTTTCACATTGCTTAACAAGTTCTTCAAAGGCTTCTACATTGCCTGCTTTAGCTTCTTTTATCAATTGGTTTTCACATGCTTCCTTTTCACTCACATCCTCACCTCCAGGGATAATTAAAGCGGTTTTGGATATTAAAAAATCATGTTCCCAAATTCATATACATATATAAGGATTATACATTATTATTTACAAAGTTTGTACTGTCAAAAAAATAATTTATACAAAATTAATAATTATTTTTACATAAAAGAAAATAAACTAATTAAAAAAATATTCTCTAATTATGAATAATTCTTAATTAGTTTATTTAGCATGTAATATTTTTTAACACATTGTTTTTTAATCTCCATTATCTGAAAACAATGCTTCTACAAATTCAGTGGAATTAAACGGCTGTAAATCATCTACTTGTTCTCCCACACCAATGAATTTAACAGGAATATTTAGTTCTGAGGAAACTGCAATTATTATTCCCCCTTTAGCTGTGCCATCAAGCTTGGTAAGAACTATACCTGTTACCCCCACAGCTTCACCAAATGTCTTAGCTTGGGATATTGCATTTTGTCCTGTTGTGGCATCTAAAACCAATAATGTTTCTTTTGAACATTCAGGAAGTTCTCTGTCCACTATTCTAAATATTTTTTTAAGTTCCTCCATTAAATTCTTTTTAGTATGGAGTCTTCCTGCTGTATCACATATTAAAACATCTGCATTTCTAGACTTTACCGCTTGTATAGCATCATAAATTACAGCACCAGGATCTGCACCTTCATTGTGTTTTATTATTTCAACCCCAACTCTTTCCGCCCATATTTCAAGCTGGTCTATGGCAGCTGCCCTGAAAGTATCTGCTGCAGCTAAAACCACCTTTTTGTTTTGAGATTTTAAAACATTGGCTATTTTTCCTATTGATGTGGTCTTTCCCACACCATTTACCCCAACTACAACAATAACAGAAGGCTTGGTTTCCATATTTAATTGTGAATTACTTGTGCCTAATATCTCACTAAGCTCATCTTTTAATAATCTTTTTACTTCTCTAGGATCAGTTGTCTTTGTCTCCTTCACTTTCTTTTTTAAATCTTCAATAATTTTCATGCTGGTGTCAATTCCTACGTCTGAAGTTATAAGTACTTCTTCTAATTCTTCAAATAATTCCTCATCAATTTTACCAAAGGAAACCAGTACCTGATCTATCCTCTCAGTAATTGTGCTCTTTGTTTTCTTTAATCCTCTCTTTAACCTATCAAAAAAACCCATTTATTATCCTCCAATTCTTTTTACATTTTTTGTATTGAAAATTTTATAATAATCATTATTTTATAATTTCTCCCATTTTAAGAGAAACAATTTTTGATACTCCACGTTCCTCCATTGTAACACCGTAAAGTGTATCTGCTATTTCCATTGTACCCTTTCTATGAGTAATAACAGCAAATTGAGTGTAAGACGAGTATTTTTTTAAATACTGGGCAAATTTGTATACATTTGCATCATCTAAAGCTGCTTCAATCTCATCTAATACACAAAAAGGTGTAGGGTTAAGCCTAAGTATTGCAAAAAGCAGTGCTATTGCTGTAAAAGCCTTTTCTCCCCCTGACAGCAGCATAAGATTTTGAAGCTTTTTTCCTGGAGGTTGAACTTCTATTTCTATACCACTTTCTAAAACATTCTCTTTATCTACCAAAATAAGCTCTGCATGTCCACCATCAAAAAGTTCCCTAAAAACAGTATTAAAACTTTCATTAATAAGTTTAAACTGCTCCATAAATTGGCGCTTCATAATAGATACCATTTCATTAATAACTTTTTGTAATTTGTCTTTGGCATTTTCCATATCATCTCTTTGCACTGACATAAACTCATATCGCTCTTTTGTCTTAATATACTCTTCAATTGCTGCCACATTCACATATCCAAGGTCTTTAATTTCATTTCTTAATTCATTTATTCTTTTTTGAGCTTTAGCTATATTACCTACATCTTTTTTAAATTCCAGTGCATTTGTATAAGTAAGTTCATATTCGTCCCACATCTTGTTTTGTATAGCTTCTATTTCTGACTCAATTTTAGTTTTTCTAACTTCTAGTCTTCCATATTCTTCTTTTAAACTAATGATATCTTTGTTAATTTTAGTTATTTTTTCTATAATATCTGAGGATTCTTCTTCTAAAACTTTCTTTTCTTCAATTATTCTATCTATTTCAAGGGTTTTTCCCACCTTCTCTTCCTTATACCCTTTTATTAAATTCATCAATCCCTGATTTTCTTCATCTATAGATTGAATTTCCTTATGACTATTTTCCCTGTCTAAAACTTTTATTTCTATGCTTTTATTTAAATTGTCTTTTTCTTTTGATATTCTCTCTAGTGCCTCCTCAACCCCTTGAATATTTTCTTTTATTGAATTTATGGAAATTTTGTATTGGGTAATATCTTCATGTATTAAATCTTTAGATTGCTGATTTTCTTTATGCTTTATCTCATATTCTGTCACTATTTCCTTTGTGTTTTTAATATCTTCTTCTATATCTTTTAATTCTTCAATATATTTATTAAATTCTATCTTTGTGTCTTCTTCCTGTTTTTTAAGCTGTATAATTTCTTGCCTTAACATATCTTCCTTAGAATCAATTCTTTTGATACTTTCTTCAATTTGCATTACATGACTTTCATCTCTTATTTTTAAATGCTCTTTATTTCTTAAATTTTCTTCTTTAATAGATATATCCTCAATTAAAGCGCTTAACATTTTAGAAAGCTCTACAATTTTGTTTTCTAAAATAATTTCTTCTGCCTTTAATTTTTTTACATCTTCTCCAAGTTCTGTGATTTCCCTGTTCCTGCTTAAAATTCCAGATTCTTTGGTGTTTTTACTTCCCCCTGACATAGAACCAGTACTACTTATAATATCCCCATCTAAAGTTACTATCTTAAATGTATATTTAAACCTTCTGGCAATCTTTATTCCTGAGTCAAGATTATCAACTACTACAACTCTGCCTAAAAAACTTAGTATAATTCCTTTATACAAAGAATCAACATTTACTAAGTCTGAAGCAATCCCTATAAAACCTTTTTGGTTTTTTAGTTCATTTAAAATGCTCTCATCAAAATACCTTCCTTTAACTGAAGAAATGGGAAGAAATGTTGCTCTTCCAATTTGGTTTTTCTTTAAAAATTCAATGGCTCTTTTAGCGTCTTCCTCAGTACTTGTAACAATATTTTGAAGTGCCCCGCCTAGAGACATTTCAATGGCTGTTTCATACTTTTTTTCAACATTTATAAGTTGTGCTAATGCACCATGAATCCCTTGTCCAAATTCAGAAGACTCTTTACATGCCTTAAGCACCATTTTAACACTTCTGCTATAACCTTCAAGGTTACTTTCCATGTTGCTAAGCATTTTGTGCCTTGAAACCTTTACATGTATTTCAGACCTTAAATTGTTTTGATTTTGTTTATGCTTTTCAAGTTCAGCATTCACATTTAGTTTTTTATTTTTAAAATCATCTATCTTTTCTTTTAAATTAAAAATTATATTGTCAGTATTAGAAATACTCTCTTTTAAGTCTTTTAACTTTATATTTTCCATATCTTTTTCTAAAGATAACTGTTTTAATTCATTTTCTATACTGCCTTGTCTTTTTTGTATAATTTCAATATGATTTTTCACATTATTAGCTTGAGTCTTTTTATCAGCCTGAATATCAAGCCTGTTCATAATATTTTCTTTTAATTTTTCAATATACTTTTCATCCTCACTTAAATTATCCAAAACAGCTTGCAGCTTTTTATTATACTCATCTAATTTTTCAGTATATTCTAAATACCTTTCTTTTAAGTAACAAACTTTCTCCTTACGCAACTCCTCTTCATTATCTAATTCTTTAATTTTTTTATTTATTTCATCTATTTCATCATCTAAACGGTTTATATTAGCTTTTAGATTATTTTTCTTTTCTTCATTTAATTTTATTTCTGAATTACACTTTTCAAGATTTCCCTCTAAAGAATAATATTTTTTCTTAGAACTTTCAAGCTTTTCATCTATATCTTTTAATATATGCGCATTTTTTTGATTAAGCATTGTTATTTCTTCTAATTTTTTACTTTCAGTATCAATATGATTTTTAACACTACTATAGTCATTTTCAATTTCTTTCATTTTACTTTTAAGTTTAGATATATTTTCTACATAAACAGTTACTTCTAATTCTTTTAAATTCTCTCTCAAAGAAAGATATCTTTTTGCTTTATCAGATTGTTCTTTTAAAGGCTCTAGCTGACTTTCCAATTCTGTAATAATATCATTAATTCTAAGAAGGTTCTGCCTTGTCATTTCAAGTTTCTTTTCTGCTTCCTGTTTTTTAAGCTTATATTTCATTATTCCTGAAGCTTCTTCAAAGATATGCCTTCTCTCTTCTGATTTTGTACTTAATATTTCATCCACCCTGCCTTGACCAATAATTGAATAGCCATCTTTGCCTATTCCTGTATCAAGAAACAGTTCTGTAATGTCCTTTAGACGGCAATTGGTTTTATTAATTTTATATTCACTTTCACCAGAACGGTATACGCGTCTAGTTACTATAACTTCACTATAATCAATGGGAAGGGCTTTATCTAAATTATCAAAGCATAGGGAAACTTCAGCAAACCCTAAAGGTTTTCTATGCTCAGTACCAGCAAATATAACATCTTCCATCTTTCCACCACGTAGGGTTTTAGCACTTTGTTCCCCAAGTACCCACCTTATTGCATCTGAAATATTACTTTTACCACTTCCATTTGGTCCTACCACCGCTGTTATTCCAGAATTAAATTCAAGAACAATTTTTTCAGCAAATGATTTAAAGCCTTGCACTTCAAGTCTTTTTAAATGCAATTACAACACCTCTATATTCAAAATCTCAATTGATGTTTTGTCCAAAGTACATTACAATAATTATTTTAACACAATTTTATGCTTAATCAAGAAAAAACAAATGGACCATCTACTGTATATAAAATTTCAAATTAACTTTTTTAAACAGAAATAACTATAGACAGTTCAAAATAAATAAAGGGAAAAATATATTATAAAGATGAATAAACGATAAAAAGGCACAACAAAAAGCTGTCCAAAAATCGGACAACTTTTTTAATATTAATTATTCATACAAACAAAATTCAAAACCAAACTTATCTTGGTTCAACAAGAAACTTGATTGCAGTCCTCTCTTCTCCATCAATATTAATTGATGAAAATGCAGGCACAGTGATTATGTCAATCCCATTTGGTGCTACAAAACCTCTGGTAATTGCAATAGCCTTAATTGCTT
>JAAYTS010000140.1 GCA_012517995.1 Clostridium sp. | reverse complement strand
GTTGAAGAGTTTGCAACTAAAATGGAGAAGGTAGGAAAAGGGGTAGCATATGCTACTATGGGAGTTGCAGACAAAGTGGTGGATTTTTTAGGAAGTGTTGTAAATGTAAATGCATTTGACATTTTTGGAAACTACAAAGCCGTAAACAAAACATTTGAAATTGAGAATGTAAATGAAAATATGGAAATTGAAATTGAGGGATTAAATGGACATATTTTAGTTAAAAAACATATGGATAGCACTATAAAAATAAGAACTGTAATAAAAAGTCCTCAAGATAATGCTGATGAAATTTTAAATTTTACACAAAGTGAAAACTTGGTATCGGCAAAATACAACAAGATAGGAAATATAAGTGTTTCCCATGAAATATTTTTGCCAGTTGTAAAATTTAAAAAAATCAGTCTTACAACCAAGAATGGGAAAATATATGTTGAAGATGTATCGGCAGAGGAGTTTAAAACAGCTACAAGCAGCAGCAGTATAGATCTTATGGGCGTTACAAGTGACAAATTAAGTGTTTCAAATAAGAATGGAAAAATACAGTTTGGATATATTATAGGAAAAGACATAGATATTGATGCTGATAATTCAGTTATTGAAATAAAACATATAAAAACCGAGAGCCTTGATGCCGCTACTAGAAATGGAAGAATTTTAGTTGAGAATATTCATCATTATGAAAACTCATCAATTATAAATATGAATTTAAATACCCAAAACTCAGGAATAAAAGTTAATATGAATGATATGGACACTAGAGGATATAAAGTTAAGGCAAATACTACCCATGGAGAAGTTAATCTTTTAATACCTGAGATGACATATAAAAATATAAGCAAACAGATGAAAAATAGTTTTGTTGAAGCAGAAAGCAATGGATATGAGAACTTTGATAAAAAAGTGAATATTATAGCAGAAGCCCAAAATGGATATATTGAAATTATAAAATAATATCCGCACAATGGGAAAATGTGAAAATACAATATAATAAATCCATTGGGACAGCAGGGCAAGATGATGGAATTTATTAATAGTTCCCTGGAGAATGATCTTCAGGGATTTTTATTTATATTAACCTTTAATTTCCAAACCAATAACAATACTAGTATAAAATACAAATACATGATATAATATTTCATTGGGAATTTTAAATATTGTTAAGAAACTAGGGGTGTAATATGTTTGATAAACTTCAAGCTGCAGAAAATAGATATGAGGAAATAAATCATAAACTTGTGGATCCAGAAGTTATTGGTGACCAAAATGAATACAGAAAGTTGATGAAGGAACACTCAGATTTAGAAGAAATTGTTGCAAAATATGGTGAGTATAAAAAGCTAAACAAAGAAATTGAAGAAGCAAAAGAACTTCTGGGTGAAAAATTGGATAAAGAATTTAAGCAGATGGTTGATGCAGAACTTAAGGAAGCTGAAAGACGCCTTGAAGAGGTAAAAACAGAATTAAAAATCTTACTTCTGCCTAAAGACCCTAATGACGATAAAAACGTAATTGTTGAAATAAGAGGCGGTGCAGGTGGAGATGAAGCTGCCCTCTTTGCAGCAGATCTGTTTAGAATGTATTCTAAGTATGCTGAGAAGCAAAGGTGGAGTACAGAGATACTTGATTCCAATCCAACGGAAATAGGAGGATTTAAGGAAGTTATATTTTTAATAAAGGGTAAAGGAGCATACAGTAAATTAAAGTATGAAAGTGGTGTGCACAGGGTACAAAGAGTACCTACAACAGAAGCAAGTGGAAGAGTTCATACATCTACAGTTACAGTGGCTGTTTTAGCTGAAGCGGAAGAAATTGATGTAGAAATAGATCCAAATGATTTAAGAATTGATACATTCAGAGCTTCTGGTGCGGGAGGACAGCATGTCAACAGAACTGACTCCGCAATAAGGATAACCCATATCCCAACGGGAATGGTTGTTACATGCCAGGATGAAAGATCACAGCATAAAAACAGGGATAAGGCTATGACCATCCTAAGGTCAAGGCTTTACGAAATTGCACAGCAGCAACAGGAAGGAGATATTGCCCAGGAAAGAAAGAGTCAGGTAGGAACTGGTGACAGAAGCGAAAGAATAAGAACATATAATTTTCCTCAAGGGAGAATAACAGATCACAGAATAGGACTTACACTTTACAAACTTGAAAATGTGCTAGATGGTGAAATAGATGAAATAATAGATGCTTTAATCACAACTGAACAAAGTGAAAAACTTGGCAGTGGAGAAGGCAATGGGGAAATTTAAATAGTATAAGTAAAAAAGTAGTAAAGAAAATAAGTAATAAAAAACTAAATAAAAAAGCCCGATATTTTGGTAAATAATGTATTGGACATATGAATATAATATAGGGATATTATACGGGTGCTAGGTGAAGCATGTGAATTATTTACTAAAAGTAACTTTGACAGGTCTTATATCGGGGATGATAGGCACAGGTATCGGCGGATTGACAGTTTTTTTTGTCAGTGGGATAAATAAAAGGTTTTTAAGCTTTGTACTTGAATTTTCAGCAGGACTTATGACGGCAGTAGTTTGCTTTAAGCTGATTCCAGAGGCCATTGGATTTGGAGGAATAGTATTGACACTTGCAGGTGTGGCTGCAGGTGTTTTATCAATTGTATGTGTTGAAGAAGTTATGAATAAAAAATACAAAAGAAAAACAGCAATAAAAAGAACAGGACTTTTAAGAGCGGGAATACTGATGGCAATAGGAATAGCCATTCATAATTTTCCCGAGGGTTTTGCTATAGGAGCAGGTTTTGAGGCATCTGTAAGTCTTGGAATTATACTTACAGCAGTAATAGTGATACATGATATTCCAGAAGGTATTGCAATGGCGGTTCCAATGAAGCTTGGAGGGTACAGCTCAAAAAAAGCATTTATACTTACTCTGCTATCTGGTGCACCTATGGGCTTAGGAACTTTATTAGGAGCAATTTTAGGAAAGGTATCTGCAGACTTTATAGGAGTATGCCTGGCCTTTGCTGCTGGAGCCATGCTGTATGTTGTACATGCAGAGCTTATAATTGAGTCAAAAAAATTATATATGGGAAGGTTGCCGTCATTAGGTAATGTAACTGGCATTATTTGTGGTATAATAATATCGATGTTTAATTAATTGTATGGGAGTAAATGCAGTTGAAAACAAAAATACTTAAATTAGATGAAAACAATATAGATGCAGAAAAAATAAAATATGCTGCCAGCATTCTAAGAAAAGGGGGATTGGTGGTTTTTCCAACAGAGACAGTCTATGGGCTTGGAGCTGATGCTTTAAACCAAAATGCTGTTTTGAATATATTTGAGGCAAAGGGAAGACCTTCAGACAACCCATTAATTGTACATATAGCTGATAAAGATGAAGTCTATAAATTAATGATGGACATACCTGATGATGCCATAAAACTTATGGACAAATTTTGGCCGGGACCTTTAACTTTAGTTGGAAAAAAGACATCCAGTGTTCCCCATAGCGTTACAGCAGGTTTAGATACTGTGGCAGTTAGAATGCCAAAAAATAAAATAGCTCTAAGTCTTATAAAGGAAGCAAAACTTCCTGTGGCAGCTCCAAGTGCCAATTTATCAGGAAGACCTAGTCCTACAACAGCAAAGCATGTTATAGATGATTTAAATGGCAGGGTGGATGTTATAATAGAAGCTGGCAATTCAGATATAGGAGTGGAGTCAACTGTTTTAGACATTACCCTTTGGCCCCCTGTAATTTTAAGACCTGGTGGTGTTTCTAAAGAGCAGCTGGAAGAATTTTTAGGCAAAGTGGATATTGACCCCTCTTTAATGGAGAAAAATTTGGACATGCTGATTCCAAAATCTCCAGGCATGAAGTATAAACATTACTCGCCTAAGGCGGAACTAGTTGTGGTTGAAGGGGAACTTTCAAATGTTGTAGAAAAAATCAATGCTTTGGTGGAAGAATATAAAAGAAAGGGGCTATCTGTTGGAGTGCTGTCAACAGAGCAAACTAAAAGTTTGTACAATGGAGCTGTGGTGATTTCATTAGGAGACAGATTAGAGCCTAAAACCATTGCTTCTAACCTTTTTAAAGCTTTAAGGGATTTTGATGACATAGGAGTACAGCTTATATTGGCTGAAGCAGTTGATGATAAGGGAATAGGCTTTGCAATAATGAATAGAATGAAAAAGGCAGCAGGTTTTAAGATAGTGCATATATCTTAAGAAAAGGAGAAAGCTCAATGAAAAACATTCTTTTTGTATGTACTGGAAATACATGCAGAAGTCCAATGGCTGAAGGGATATTTAACCATTTTATTTTAAATGAGGATAAGCTTAATGGGATTAAAGCATCTTCTGCTGGAATATCTGTATTTGGTGGGGATGGTGCAAATCCTAAAGCCCAAAAGGCAGTAAAAGAGCTTTTTGGAATTGATATAAGCAGTCATAGGTCAAGGGCAATTAGTAAAGAGGATCTGGAAAAGGCAGATATAATACTTACAATGACAAGGGGGCATAAGGAAATAATTTTATCCATTATGCCTAATGTAAAGTTTAAAACATGGACTTTAAAAGAATATGTTTTAGGGGATAAAAATTTAAATGAAAGCATGGATGTACAGGACCCTTACGGAATGAGTGAGAAAGAGTATAAAAATTGTGCACAAGAGTTAAAGGAACTTATTGATGAGTTAATTTCAAGACTTAATTCAAAATCAAAGTAAAATCAGTCAAATTAACCTAAAAGGTTTTTTGACATGGGATGTCTAATAATATACAATATATTTTTAATGGAGGTTTATATGATACTGGCAATTGGAAGTGATCATGCAGGTTATGATTTAAAAAAAGAAATAATTAAGTACTTAGAAGAACAAAATATTGAATATGTTGATTTTGGGACATGCAGCTGTGACTCTGTTGACTATCCAGATTATGGACTTAAAGTTGCAGAGGCTGTAAAAGAGGGTAAATGTGAAAAAGGAATTGTAATTTGTGGAACAGGCCTTGGAATTTCAATGGCGGCTAATAAAGTTCCAGGTATAAGGGCGGCTGTTTGTACAAATAGTTATATGGCAAAAATGGCTACAGAACACAATGATTGCAATGTACTTGCTTTAGGAGCAAGAGTGGTAGGAGTGGGACTGGCTTTAGATATAGTGGAAACATGGCTTAGCTCGGAGTTTGAAGGTGGCAAACATAAAAAAAGAGTAGATAAAATTAGTGAAATAGAGAAAAAATACTACAAGGACTAATTAAACAATAAATTTGATTAGTTTCTTAAACAAGAGGAGTGAGCAGAAATGGAAAATGTGGTTGTTTTGGATCATCCTCTAATCCAACACAAGGTGTCACTGCTAAGGGATAGAAATACCAGGACAAAAGAGTTTAGAGAACTTGTTCTGGAAATTTCTATGTTAATGGGATATGAAGTGACAAGACAAATGCCTTTAAAAGAAGTAGAAATTGAGACCCCCCTGGGAGTGGCAAAGACAAAAGTTTTATCAGGCAAGAAATTAGGAATTGTGCCTATATTAAGAGCCGGGCTTGGAATGGTAGATGGACTCTTAAAACTTTTACCCATGGCTAAAGTAGGGCATATAGGTTTATACAGAAATCCAAAAACATTAGAACCTGTGGAATATTATTGCAAGCTACCTGAAGATGTAGAAGAAAGAGAGATAGTTATTTTAGACCCTATGCTTGCTACTGGCGGTTCTGCATCTTTAGCCATAGAGTATCTAAAAGAAAAAGGAGTAAAAAGCATAAAGCTTATGTGTATTATAGCATCAGAGGACGGGATAAAGACAGTAAACAAAGAACATCCTGATGTTACTATATTTTCCGCTGCTGTTGATAAAACTTTAAATGAAAAAGGATATATTGTTCCGGGTCTTGGAGATGCAGGGGACAGATTATTTGGAACAAAATAATTATTTTTAAGTCAAATATAATGGAGGGGTTTTATGAGGCCATCTTGGGATGAGTATTTTATGGAAATAGTGGAACTCATTAAAAGTAGGTCCACTTGTTTAAGACGCCAGGTAGGAGCTTTGATTGCAAAAGATAAGAGAATTCTTGCCACAGGATACAATGGTGCTCCTATAGGTTGCAGTCACTGTGAAGAAGTTGGGTGTTTAAGAGAGAAGTATAAAATTCCTTCAGGTCAGCGGCATGAATTGTGCAGAGCTATACATGCAGAGCAAAATGCAATAGTACAAGCGGCATATTCAGGAGTAAGCGTAAAAGGTGCAACTATGTATGTTACCAATCAACCATGCGTGTTATGTGCAAAAATGATTATAAATGCAGGAATAGAAAAGATTGTTTTTAATGGAGATTATCCTGATGAGCTTGCTATGGAATTGTTAAAGGAAGCAAGTGTTAGGGTAATTAAATATGAGAATATTAAGAAATTATGATAATGTAAATTAAACTTTAATAAAAATATAACTTTTTATTTTAGAAATGATATAGTATAATAAGTGATATACTTGATTTATAAAGTAAAATTGGAAAAGTATATATTTTACTAAAGATGCGATTAAGGGTTTTAAATTATAAAATTAAAATCCTAATAAAAAAGAAGGTGCTAATTTATGGATTATGAATATATTATTCTTTTTGCCCTTGCATTTATTGTGGCTTTTTCAGCAACACCAATAGTGAGAAAGCTTGCATTTAAAATAGGGGCTGTGGATATTCCTAAGGATTCAAGAAGAATGCATAACAAGCCCATTGCAAGGTTGGGGGGCATGGCTATTTTTTCTGGATTTATTGTGGCTTTAATGTTTGGAGTGATAAGTACATTTTTAGGAGTATCAGGAATATCACTAAATAAACAGTTGCTGGGGCTGCTTGTAGGTGTATCCATTATAGTGGGAATTGGAATTATTGATGATATAAAGCAATTGGGGGCAAAATTTAAGCTTGTATTTCAGATAATTGCAGCATTATGCGTAGTTTTTATTTCAGATACAAGGATTACAAATTTAACCAATCCTTTTGCAAGTGAAGGAGTATCACAATTAAATGATATAACATCTTATGTGCTGACTGTTTTTTGGATTATTGGAATAACCAATGCAATAAATCTAATAGACGGGCTTGATGGACTTGCAGCAGGGGTGTCCTCTATATCATATTTATCTCTGTTTTTTATTTCTATTTTAAACGGGGAATCTAGTGATGCGACAATTATAGCAATTTTAGCTGGTGCCACATTAGGGTTTTTACCATATAATTTTAATCCAGCAAAAATATTTATGGGAGATACCGGTTCTACTTTTTTAGGATTTACTTTGGCTGTTGTATCCATTCAAGGTATGATGAAGACATATGCAGCCTTTTCCATAGCCATACCGTTATTAGTTTTAGGACTCCCATTATTTGACACTATATCCACTATAATTAGAAGAATTTTAAAAGGAAGACCTATTATGGAAGCTGATAGAGAACATTTACATCACAGACTTATAGATATGGGACTTTCCCAAAAACAATCCGTTGGTGTTATGTATACAGCAAGTGCGGCTTTAGGTCTTTGTGCAGTTGTATTAACAGATAGAGGGGTTTTAGGTGCAATTGTACTTATTGCTTCTGTTTCAATATTTATAATTGCAGGTGCAAGATACATGAGTGAAATGGAAGATATAGAAATAGAAGAAAAAGATGAAACCAAAAGAAGCATTGCCAATCTTTCAATTAAAAAGATTAAGGATGCAGAGCGTTAATACATATTATTTTAAAAACCATTTCAAAAACAAGTATTTACTCATATTTAAATTTACCCATACTTAAAATTCTAATATTGTGCTAGTTATATTTAAGCCAATAAAAATGTAACTATTTCACAGAACCCTTAATATTATGTATAGTAGACATTGGGTAAGAAAGCTTGTGTTTTTACCACAATAGTCTTAACAGGAAAAATAAATTTAAGGAGGACTGTGATTATGGAAGAAAAATGGACAGAGGAGAGGGGAATGTCTGAGATGTGTTCCATGTATCCTGTGCCTTGCATACCCCAGGAAACTGTTTTAAGGAATGTAAGGCTTGCAAGGGCATATGTTCCTTTTCAAAAATTATGCAGCCTTTATCCACCAATTGAAGCATTGAAAAGAGGGACTGCATTTCCAGAATTATATAGCCCATACAGAGGTGTTGATAAATATTATAGACCGCCAAGGGACTAATGAGAGGAGGATAAAATATGCATAATAGAGATGAATTACTAAAACAGTTGACTGCTCTTGATTTTATGGCAGTGGACCTTCAGCTTTATCTTGATACACATCCAAATGACAGGGGAGCTCTTTGTAAATATAATGCTATAGTTGCCCAAGCTGCTATGTTAAGAAGCATGTTTGAAAGATTGTATGGACCATTGTGTTCATTCAGGTCAAGCAGTCAATATCCATGGCAATGGATAAACAACCCATGGCCATGGAATTATAGTTTTAATTTTAGTCTTGCAGGAGAGGAGAGATAAATAGTGTGGATATATGAGAAAAAATTAGAATACCCAATAAGGATAAAAAATCCGGATCCTAGAATGGCAAAAGTTATAATTACACAATACGGCGGACCGGATTTAATTTTTTTATAGTATTTATGGTTTAATTATGGTTCAAACGCAAAATGTATTTTGATTGAATAGTCACTGCTAATTTCAATACTTTTTACTAGTTTATTTACAATAAACTTTTTTACATCATATTCAGCTTTATCAAGATTTTCTAAGGTATTGAGGATTTTATTAGAAATAAATTTTAGTCTTTTATCTGACTTATAACCATTTTCATTTACTTCATTTATTAAATTGATTTTATCAGTAAATTCTTTTTTTTGATTTCTCAATTCCATCATTCTAGTGCTGTATTCATCAATGGAGATAATATCTTTTTCATAAGCTTCCTGTTGTTTTTTTATGGCTATATGTGTTGAGTGAAGACTTTCTTTAAGTTGTTTTAATTGACAGTCATTGATATTTTTGTTCATGGATATGTATTTTTCTTTTATTATTTTTTTAATTAAATTTTTATCTTTAAAAAATTTTTTAATTTCATTTATAACATCATTATCAACCTTTTCCATATTCCAATACTTGGTTTTAGTATTGCAAATGCCGTACCTGTTTTGATCTACATAGTAATAAAAATCTTTTGATTTATCCGAGTAAGTTTGCTTACCGCCATAAATTTTTCCCTTGCATATGCTGCAGTAAAGTATGCCGGATAATAAATATTTTTTTTCCTTAGTCCATTCCTTGCAAAGTTTTTTTTTACGATGTTCAATTATATCTATAATTTGATTGTATTCCTGAAGGGTTATAAGTGGGGGGTGAGTATTGTGACGTACTATCCACTCTTCTTGGGGACGAACCACTCTTTTTTGTTTTCCAGAGCTGTCCCTTATCAAAGTTGTAGCATTATATATTGTAATTCCAAGATAAACAGGGTTGATTAAAATGGATTTTATGGTATTTGTATGCCAGTATTTAGCCCTTTTTGGCTCAATCCCTTGTTGATTTAGCCATTTACATATCTTAAGCTGCCCCCAGCCCTCTAAAAATTTTTCAACAATAAACCTGTATGTTTTTGCTTTTTTCGGATCAATAACCAGGTGTTGCTTGTTTGAAGACAATTTATACCCAAAGGCAGGGGAAGGTACGTTGGTTTTGCCTTCGCGAGCCTTTAGCATTTGAGTTATTTTCACCCGACCTGCGGTTGTTTTACGTTCTTTTTGAGCCAAAGCAGCATAAATAATTAATAAAAATTCATCATCATCTGTTCTGCTGTCGTAATTTTCTTTTATAGATATAAAAAAAGCACCATGGCTTTCTAAAGTTCTTTTTAATTCAAGCACATCCATAATGTCTCTGGAAGTTCTTGAAATTTCTTTTGCAATAATGCCTTTTATTATTCCAGATTTTACATCCTGTTTTAAAAGCTGCATTTCATCCCTCAGGTAGGAAAAACTACCGCTTTTAACATCTGTATAAAATTTTATAAGATTGTATCCATTTATATTTGCCCATTCTTTTAAAACTTTTTTTTGATTTTCTATAGATGTAATTTGGGCTTCTTTTTTAGTGGAAACTCGTATATATCCTCCAAGGTCAAGACCACTTTTCCCTAGGGTTTTATGGGAATCAGCAAAACTTGATAGATTATTACAACTTACCAAGGGGGGAATGTAATTTATTTTGTCAGTCATTGTCCTTCCTCGCTTTTTTTTTGGATATTTCCCAGTCTGAGAGGGCTTTTGCCATTAAATATTCAATTATATCATTTAAAAACTCGATTTTTGACATATTTCCTAACCTCAATTGATTAATGTGGTTTTATATAATAT
This sequence comes from Clostridium sp., assembly GCA_012517995.1. Classification (GTDB taxonomy): domain Bacteria; phylum Bacillota; class Clostridia; order Acetivibrionales; family Acetivibrionaceae; genus Herbivorax. The sequence continues at coordinate 3,094 of JAAYTS010000140.1, read as the reverse complement.
AATATTCATATAATGGTTTGTATCATAACTAAAAATAAGTAGAACTTGCATAACTTAAAAGATTGACAAAGAACAAATCTTTTGAGAATGGTAGTAAAGAATAGAGTTTAAAGCTACTAAAGAACAGAGATAACTTGACATGCTGAAGAAGTAAGCAATATTTAAAAAGTGTTAGGAGAATTTTTATATGTATTAATTTTAATTGATATATTTTTAAAAAGGAGTGATTTTTTATGGGTAATAAGAAAGATATAAACTTATTACCAGAGGAGTATAGATCTATGTCTCAAAGATCATCAGCAGCTAATAAAAAGAAAGAAGGGATATTACATAAAGATGTAAGCGATGGGATAAAAGGTCTAATGGACATGATATCCTCTAGGGTTGCAACAATTCAATATGAAAAAAGCAAGCAGAAGATAACTGAGTTTTCGAAAAATCTTAAATATAGGCTAACTGGTAATTTACAACAAAATCCTGGTATTAAGATAAATTTAATTCAATATCTTAAAAATCATAAATTACGAAGATTAGAAAAGATTTTAGGTCTACAAAAAAGAGATTTAATTGTATCAAGTAAAATGAACTATATGTACTGTACAGATACAGGTAAAGTTGTTATTGTTGACAAAGATATAGGGGGAGAACCTTGTACCGTTACTATAAAAGAATCACACAAGGTGACCATTAAGAGTGTGAAATTTTTTAAAGATAATCCTTTTATTTTTCCTGTATTTAATGAAAAGAAATTGGTGGGGGACATAGTTTATGTAGATACAAATGAAATTTGGTATGTAGACAAAAACGAAGCTACATTAGTGCTATTTGAGAATGATGAACCAGTGTTTTTAAAAATAGATTTAAAGAAACTACAGCACAACAGAAATTATAAAGAACTTACTAATTATCTTAACAATCATAAAATGCTGTATCTTAATGAAGATTTGAAAAAGATGTTAATTGAAGATAGAGGTCTTGCAGTTGAGGACATATTAAGAATTACTTTATCATATATAATATATAAAGAAGACGAGCAGTTTAGGGTTATATTATTAGGGGATAACAAAGAAATATACAATGAAGTAAAAATGAATAAGCTTCCTAATGTAAATGAAGAGGCTTGGGATATTTTATTTACAAGAGAAATATACAATTACATAGTAGAAAATGGATATTCCTTTGATAATTTCAGACAAGATGAAGATTGTATAGAATACTGTCAGGAAATAGGGGATAGAAAAGTTTGTGTCATGAGGTGTAAAATATAAAAGCTATAAAAAATTTCATAATTTGTAGTACAAAACAAAAGCTGTTTATTTTTTGTATAATCTATTCAGTTCTATTTTAGGCAATTTTCAATTCAGTAATGATATTCTGTCGTGTCTAAAAACATCAGACAATTTTAAGGATGACAAAATAATTTTAACATTTCGAAAATTATTAAATTCATTTATCACTATAAAAATATTAAATCAGGCGGGCCAGATGGTGAGTTAGCCGCCTCTCTAAGATATTTAAGCCAGAGATTTTCAATGGTAACTCCACAAGCAAGGGCTATATTAAACGATATAGGTACAGAGGAACTTGCCCACCTTGAAATGGTAGGAAGTATGGTTCGGCAGCTAATTGAAGGTGCAAGTATTGATGAAATACAAAAAGCAGGCTTAGATGCTAGTTATGCAGACCATGGAAGAGGTATTTATCCAATGTCCGCTGCAGGCAACCCATTTACAGCAGCATATATTCAATCAAAAGGGGACCCTATAACGGATTTGTATGAAAATATGGCAGCTGAACAAAAGGCAAGATCAACTTATGAGTACCTTATAAATATGGCAGATGACCCTGATGTAATAGAGCCCCTTAGATTTTTGAGAGAAAGGGAAGTTGTGCATTTTCAAAGGTTTGGTGAGGCACTTAGGATTGTACAGGATTATTTAGACAGTCCAAAACTTCACCACATACCAAAACCGGAATGCATGAAATAGTAGTTGTAAAAGAAAAAAACTAAAAGATTCATTTTGTGATGAATCTTTTAGTTTTTTTTGGGAAGTTCAAAGCTTTATCATATACCAAAACCGGAATGCATAAAGTAAGAATTAAGGTAAGTTCAGTTTAAGTAATGAGGGACAGGATAAATTGTTTAAAAACCTAAGGTATTAAGGAAAGCCATAAATTATTAACCATAATTTATTAACTTTAAACAGTAATTTACCGATATAAATATTGAAGTGTAAGTATTGAAAAAATCCAGGCTATTTATTAATATACGGGGGTTTTACTATGAAGAATACGAAGAAGTTACTGGTTGCAATAATTATACTAAGTTTACTGTTGGTAAATTCTGTACTCTTTAAAATGAACATTGTCCATGCTGCAGAGGCTGTTAATATTTATGTTGAAGACTATTCAGACGGTGTTTTAACCATCAGGTGGACAAGACCTGATGGAACCAATTCCTTTAAAATTACATATCATACTCCTTCAGGGACAGAAGAGACAATTGAAAGTAATGAAGGAAATGTTAACACATATAAAATAGAAGGGCTTCAAAATGATTTTATTTATGATATAAAGGTTGAGTTTTATGAAAGTTCAAATCAGAGTGGAGAAATAATAGGAGAAGGGCTTTTGTATTTTCTTCCTCGCATATCTTTTTATGCTTCCCGTGCAAATCAGGAAAAAGAAGAAATACCGGGTGGAGGCTATCAAATCGGGCATAAGCCAAGACTTAATTTTGAATGGGCTATGCCTAAGGTGTGGACTAGCGGTGGTGTGAAAAAAGCAAATGAATCAGATGCTATAAACTCTATAAAAAACAATTTAAGCCTAATCTATGGAAGCGATTTAAACATAAGCAGTTTAAATTTTAAAATAAATATTTCAACTGATTCATCAAACCTAAACAGCGGACCTTCCCAGGCATCTGTTAATATTAATTATAATGGCGGTTATAGGGCACATGTTGCAGGAAGTGAAGATGATACATTAAATGTTGATGAAGACCCCGGTAAACCTGGCTTTTTAAGTTTTGACATTATCGGAAGAAGCGATTTAACTGCCCCCCTTCCGGAAGCAGAAGATGCACTGCCGC
>JAAYTS010000139.1 GCA_012517995.1 Clostridium sp. | reverse complement strand
TTCTAATAATACCATTAAGGGATTTAAAAAGTATGCAATTGCAAATCCCCAGATTATATAAGTAAAAAGGGATATTATGTATTTTAAAATACCTTGTATTTCCGATAGAAAAATAGAAGGATTATTTATTAGTTTGTAAAGCAATAGTCCAATAATTATAATAGGAATATAATCAGAATGAGGTATTTTTTTACCTTTAAAAAACAATTATGGACAACTCCTTTTTATAAAATGAAAACACAGAAAGTAAACCAAGTAAATTATATCATATAGCACAAATGGGTGCAATGAAAAAGATTTTATTATATATCGTCATATTTGTAGTTTTTTTTAAATATGATAATATAATTTAAGATATTATATTTTTAAAGGATGTGTTTATATGATTATTATAGATGCTCACTGTGATACAATAACTAAAATAATGGAAATCAATTCAAGTTTATATAAAAATAATTGTCATGTGGATATACAAAGGTTAAAAAAATATAAAAATTATGTTCAATTTTTTGCGGCTTTTGTAGACAAGTCACTTTATTCAAATACATTAAAAAGAGCACTAGAAATAATTGATGTATTTTATAAAGAGGTGGAAAGCTGCAAAGACCACATAATGTTATGTTGTAATTACAATGATATAAAAAAGGCTTTTATGGAATATAAAATTGCTGCAATACTTTCAATTGAAGGTGGTGAAGCACTTCAGGGAGATATTAGCATGCTGAAAATATTTTACAGGCTTGGGGTGCGAAGCTTATGTCTTACATGGAACTATAGAAATGAAATAGCAGATGGGGTTTTTGAATCAGAATCTAGAGGAGGACTTACCCTATTTGGAAAAGAAGTTGTAAAGAATATGAATTCTTTGGGAATGCTTATAGATTTGTCCCATATATCTGAAAGGGGATTTTGGGATGTAATGGAACTTAGTAAACAGCCTGTTATTACATCTCATTCAAATGCAAAAAAAATATGTTCCCATATAAGAAATCTCAATGATGAGCAGATAATGGCTATAAAAAATAATGGGGGAGTAATAGGAATAAACTTATGTCCTGATTTTTTAAGTGATAATAAAGATGCATATTTAAAAGATATCATTAAACATATTGAATATATAGTGGGTTTAACAGGAATTGACCATATAGGTTTAGGGGCAGATTTTGATGGTATAGACTCACTTCCAAAGGATATAAACGGTGTAGAAGATATTTATAAAATAGCAGACGAACTTTTAAAGCTTAATTATTCCAATGAAGATGTGGAAAAGTTTTTAGGAAAAAACTTTTTAAGAATAATAAAAGAAATATTGTAAGAGCCCGTGATGATCTTCGCGCTGGCTAAATATCAACTTTCTTTTATTATGAAAATCAATAAGTAACCTTTGCTCGACTATATACAAGAACAAGCTGCCTGTTTATGAAGGTCATATAGAACTTTGAGTAATTAATACTTCATATTAACACTGCATATAAATATACCATATAATACTTCATACAAATACTCAAAATAATTCTAGTTGCTCCTGTAATAATCTTAACTCGAACTGTATACATCCATATTAAACAGACATATAGAGCTCTTCCCTCCGACTAATACCAAGCCTTAGCGTCAACTTATCGGACGAAACCTGGTATTACTCTTTGGCCGAATTCTATAAAGCTCATAAAACCTTACAGAACTCTTGGTTCAACCATCACGAACCCTTGTACTAATATTATTGCCGGTAAAAAAGAAAATATACAAGAAAATTAAAAAAAATTTTTAAAAATTTTTTTTTAAAATAATTTGAAGCAAAAAAACAATTTAGCTTGCATTTAAAACAAAAAAACAGTTATATCAGATTTCTTTTAAAATAGTTAAAAAATTAACACTCTCAAATGTTATTTAATAAAAAACTTTTTATTGCATACATATAAAATGTCAGATAATTTTGCATTTTAAATATCAGTATCTTGCAAAAAACATTATATTATATTAAAATTAGAGATAGAAAAATTAACTTATTTTTAAAATTTTATTTATATAGCATATTTAGGGATAAGTATGCTAAACTAAAATAGTTGTTAAATTCAAAAAGTGGGACATAATATGATTTTTGGAGGATTGTAAATGGAACTTTCAAAAAGGGCACTTTCAATTAGCCCGTCTTCCACTCTTGTTATTGATGCAAAAGCAAAAAAAATGAGATTAGAGGGAGTGGATGTAGTAGGATTTGGGGCAGGAGAGCCAGACTTTGATACGCCAGAGCATATTAAAGAAGCTGCAGTAAAAGCAATAAAAGAAGGATTTACAAAATACACTCCTGCATCAGGCATGTTAGAGCTTAAAGAGGCAGTATGCAGGAAATTGAAAAAAGACAATGGACTGGAATACAAGCTGGAAAATATTGTTATAAGCAATGGGGCAAAGCATTCCCTTGCAAATATTTTTCAAGCCATATGTAATCCAGGAGATGAGGTTATTATACCTTGTCCCTGCTGGGTAAGCTATCCTGAAATGATAAAAATGGCAAGTGGAAAGCCTATTAGATTAAAAGCTACTGAAGAAGAGGGATTTAAACCTTCTATTGATAAATTTTTAGGTGCTATTACAGAAAAGACAAAGGCAATTATAATAAATAGTCCTAGTAACCCCACTGGAATGGTATATACAGAGGAAGAACTAAGAGAAATAGCTAAAATAGCTGTTGAAAAGAAAATATATATTATCTCTGATGAAATATATGAAAAGTTAATATACGATAATTTAAAGCATGTAAGTATTGCATCTTTTAATGAAGAAATAAAAGATTTGACTATTTTGGTAAATGGAGTTTCTAAGTCATATTCCATGACAGGATGGAGAATAGGATATACTGCATCAAATGAAAAAATAGCAGATGTTATGACTAATATTCAAAGTCACTTCACTTCAAATCCCAATTCAATAGCACAAAAGGCAGCTTTAGCAGCATTAGATGGAAATGATGATATAATAGATGCTATGATTTCTGAGTTTGTTAAAAGAAGAGATTATATGGTAGACAGGATAAACTCAATAGAAGGAATTTCCTGTATTAAACCAAACGGTGCTTTTTATGTAATGATGAACATTTCAAAATTAATAGGAAAAGAAATTAAGGGAGTTAAAATTACAGGTTCTGATGTTTTTGCAAATGTTCTTTTGGAAAAAGCAAATGTTGCTTTAGTGCCGGGTTCTGGTTTTGGAACGGATATTCATGTAAGGCTTTCATATGCAACTTCTTTTGAAAATATAACGGAAGGTTTAAATAGAATTGAAAAATTTTTAAATAAGTAATATAATTTATGATGTTGAGCATTTTAAATTAAATGCTGGCAGGATGTGCCAATAATAAAGCTAATTTTTAACCTAATACTATTATTTGGCCATTCCTAATTTTCAATCTCATATTTATAAATAGCTTAGACGGGATATATTTTTATAATCCCGTATTTTTTTGTTATAATAGCTGGATTTAAAACAAAGAACAATGTATAATTGTTTTGGAAATGATATTTAATATAATTTTAAAATATAGCTAAAGTGTTATAAAAATTTTTTGGAGGTTGGAAAATTTGAAAAATACGTACGAAAATCCTTTGAATAGCAGATATGCGAGTAAAGAGATGCAGGAATTGTTTTCTCCTGATATGAAGTTTAGAACATGGAGAAGATTTTGGATAGCTCTTGCAGAAGCGCAAAAAGAGCTTGGACTTGACATAACAGATGAACAAATTGATGAACTAAAAAAATATAAAGATGATATAAATTATACTGTAGCAGAACAAAAAGAAAAGGAATTTCGCCATGATGTTATGGCCCATATTCATGCATATGGAGAGCAGTGTCCTAATGCCAGAAGAATAATTCATTTAGGTGCAACATCCTGTTATGTTGGTGATAATACAGATATTGTTATTATGACTGAAGGCTTAAAATTAATTAGAAAAAAGCTTATAACTACCATTGAAAAACTATCAGAATTTGCATTAAAATACAAAGATATGCCAACTTTAGGCTTTACACACTTTCAGCCAGCACAAATTGTGACAGTTGGAAAAAGAGCTTGTCTTTGGATTCAGGATTTGTTAATTGACTTGGAAGACTTAGATTATGTTCTTTCAAATATGAAATTACTAGGTTCTAAAGGTACTACAGGCACTCAGGCAAGTTTTTTAAATCTTTTTGAGGGAGACCATGAAAAGGTTAAAAAACTAGATAATCTTATAGCTGAAAAAATGGGATTTGACAATGTATTTGCTGTATCTGGACAGACTTATACAAGAAAACTTGATGCAAGAGTACTTAATGTGCTTTCTAATATTGCTCAAAGTGCATATAAGTTTAGTAACGACTTAAGACTTTTACAAAGTATAAAAGAAATTGAAGAGCCCTTTGAGAAAAAACAAATTGGTTCCTCAGCTATGGCATATAAAAGAAATCCAATAAGATCAGAAAGAATTTCAGCTTTGGCAAGATATGTAATAGTTAATGCTCTAAACCCAGCCATTACTGCTTCTACTCAGTGGTTAGAAAGAAGTCTTGATGATTCTGCTAATAGACGAATAAGTATTCCAGAAGGATTTTTGGCAGTTGATTCTATTTTAAATATATATATAAATATAGCTAGTGGTTTGGTGGTCTATCCTAAAATTATTGAAAAACATATACAAGCTGAACTTCCCTTTATGGCAACTGAGAACATATTAATGGAAGCTGTTAAAGCTGGAGGGGACAGGCAGGAACTCCATGAAAGAATAAGAGTTCATTCCATGGAAGCAGCTAGAGAAGTAAAGGAAAAGGGAAAAGAAAATGACCTTATAGAAAGAATTGCAAAAGATGAAGCTTTTGGTCTTGATATTTTTAAGTTAAATCAGGTGCTAGATGCAAAAAATTATATTGGAAGGTCTAAAGA
>JAAYTS010000138.1 GCA_012517995.1 Clostridium sp. | reverse complement strand
TATTTGGGGTTTATCCAAGCACATTTTTAAAATACTATCTTTTTCTTCTTTTCTCTTTTGCTCTGCTCTATCTTTATCTATAAAAAATGATACACACTGGGCATCTTTGCCTCTAAAAAAACCATCTATAATACCTTCCACTACAAAACCAGCTTTTTTAAAGGCATCTACATCTTCTTTCCTGCAATTTGCAATCACTTTTCCTAAATTTTTCCCTCTGGCATACTCTAATATCTCATCTATTAAATCTTTTGACAGTACATTATATTTTAATATTTTAAGCCTGGAATTAGCATAATCTAAATACAATAAACTATCTTTTAATTTTTCCTCTCTATTATCTGAAAATTCAAGTTTTTGAATATACACTAAAACTATTCCTCCTATTTAGTCTTATATTATCTCTTGGTATTAAACTTATATTCTCTTCCTCATACAGTTGTTCTATACCTATATTGTCTTCTTTTTTATATTTTTTACAAAGCCCACAGTTTTTACACTCATGTGTTTTATCTTCTGGCTCTGAATATGAACATATTACACCTTCAAAATTTCTCAATATTATTTTTTCTGGAGATTGTGAAACAACATATTGAGGGTTAACAGGAATCTTTCCTCCTCCACCAGGCGCATCTACTACAAAGGTAGGTACTGCAAAACCTGATGTATGTCCCCTTAACATTTCTATTATTTCAATTCCTGTGGATACAGATGTCCTAAAATGTTCAATTCCTTCTGACAAGTCACATTGATACAAATAATACGGCCTAACTCTCATCATTACCAATTCATGAACCAGCTTTTTCATTATATAAGGACAATCATTTACCCCTTTTAAAAGTACCGATTGATTTCCTACAGGCACACCAGCATTTATAAGCATTTCACATGCCTGTTTTGCTTCCTTTGTTATTTCATTAGGGTGGTTAAAATGGGTATTAAGCCAAACTGGATGGTGTTTTTTTATTACATCACAAAGCTCTTTTGTTATCCTCTGGGGCATTACAACAGGCGTTCTAGTTCCAATTCTAATAACTTCAACATGCTCAATTGCACGTATGCTACCTAAAATATAATCTAAGGTACTGTCAGAAACACATAGGGCATCTCCACCTGAAAGAAGCACATCTCGTATTTCTTTATGTTTTTTAATATACTCAATTGCCCTTTTTATATTTTTTATAGGCATTGCTCTATCATCTTGTCCGGCAAAACGCCTTCTTGTACAATGTCTACAATACATTGAACATTGATCGGTAATAAGAAGTAAAACTCTATCAGGATACCTATGAGTAAGCCCTGGCACTGGCGAATCAAGACCCTCGTCTAAAGGATCCGTCATATCTGAATTAGAAAGCATTGTCTCATAAACAGTAGGCACCCCTTGTCTTCTTATTGGACAAGTATAATCGTCAACATTCATCAAAGTTGCATAATAAGGTGTAATAGCCATTCTTAAAGATTTAAGACACCTTTTTACTCCTTTTCTTTCTTCATCTGTAAGATTAATAACTTGTTCAAGTTCTTCTAAAGTTGTTATTCTATTGGAAATTTGCCATCTCCAATCATTCCATTGTTCCTCACTAACATTTTTCCATATAGATATATTTCTATAGTTGTTCTTCATAACATGTCCTCCTATTTTTTTAAGTATCTTGCAACAGCAGCATAGTGTTTTTTTTTAAAATTTATAAATCAAACTACGCTAACAGGCGATTTACCAACTTCTCTTTTACTATTATCATGTTTTTTAATTCTTCCCTTCCTTTCTTTCTCTATATAATTTTCTAATATTTCCTGAAGATTTAATACATCTGTCATTTCATAGTATCCAACCTTCTTATGTATAAACTCAATTGCTTTAACCACTCCTAGCGTAAAAGCCTTTCGGGAAAAAGACTCATGGCTTATTTCAATTTTATCATTCTCCCCAACTATTAAAACTTCATGCTTGCCCACTACCCCACCTGCACGTATTGCATTAATTTTTACTTCACAATCACTAGAATGGGTGTTACATTCATTTAATCCCTTTTCTATTTCTCCTTTTATTTTTAATGCTGTGCCAGAGGGAATATCCTTCTTATTCTTATGATGAGTTTCAGTAATTTGAAAATCATAATCATTTAATATAGTTGCAGCTAAACGACTTAATAACATAAGAACATTTACTCCTAAAGTTACATTTGGAGCATAACAGATAGCATTGTGATATTTTTGAGTAAGTACAAATAATCTTTTTAAAGAAAAATCAGAAAATCCAGTGGTTCCTATAACAATATTTATCTTCATTTTTGAAAAAAACTTTGCATTTCTAATTGTTGCTTCTGGTTTTGAAAAATCAACAATAACATCTGGTTTTGTCTTAAATATTACTTGTCTTAAATTATCTTCACTATCTACAACTACATCGGAATTATTACAGCAAATAATATCAGATAGCGGCCTTCCAGTCTTGTTACTTTTAGAACTGCATATAACAGATACCAGTTTGATTCTTTTTTGTTCTAATAAAGCTTTTGCAATTTCCTTTCCTGTTCTGCCAAGTCCTACTAAGCACACTCTAATCAATTGACATCCCTCATTTCATTATTTTGTTAAATATTAAACCATATTCCGTCAAGTCAACCTTCTTAGTGTGCTTAAATACCAAACAAACATAAAAGCCACAGAGAAAAACCTGCGGCTTTATAAAATATCCACACATCTCTCTCAACGCTTACGAGGTTAGCTGACGGATTTGGATCGAAAGAGCTGACCCTACTTAACATACGTTAAGATTCACCCCAAGATATGGTTCCCCCGTTCAATTTGATTAAGCGCTTAATAATATAAAATATGAAATTATCTTTATAATATAATACCTATGCTGCTTGATGCTAATATATTATATGCAATTAAATTATTATTGACTATGTTTATTTATAAAATATGACCATTATAATTTTAGAATTTTAATCTAGACATATCTTATATGAGTTCTTACTTTTTAAAGATTCCTTGTTAACAAGGAGAAGACTTTTTCGTCTATTCTTCCTTATGGAATGTAAAGACGATAAAATATGACAATATAATATATTGATGTGAATTTTTATAATTTGTATCAACATTATCTAATTTTTGAAGATACAATGCATTTACAAAGCTATAATAAATAACAATAACTATTTAAAAATTCTTCAATTTTTATAGTAATCCTCATGCCTTATTAACAAAGTTGCCTTATTAACATAGTGCTGTCCAGCAAGATTTACTGTATTCACCTCCATAGTTTGTCATTCTATCAAATTCAAGTACATGTGTCAATATACAAAAAAGCCTTTATTCACCGTTTATTGATAAAGGCTCTTCCTCAACACAAATTATATAGTAATTTTTCAAGATAACCGTTGTTAACTACATATAAGTAGTTTATCCATTTTTTAATTTAAATTTGATTTTTACAATAATGTTTATAAGCATTTTCACCAATTTATAAATTATTAATATTATCTCTAAAACTATAAGTACCACAATTAGAAAGGTCAATTCTTTATATTCTGTTAACTTTCTAATTATATTTGAAAACAAACTAACTTTAGAATATACATTATCTTTAGGATATATTTTTACATCAATAAATGTGTCATCCATTAAAATATATCTAACAATCCCCAATTCCTGTTCCTTTGTCACAGGAGGTTCTATAACATCTTCAATATGTGTTTCAACTTCTTTTACATAGTCAACTCCTATAGGATGAACATAGTAATAATCACTCATACTTATTAATTCTACAACTTCATCACCTATAGGTAAAATTCTAAAACGCTGTTCCTTTTCAACTAAAATACTTCTTTTAAAATTCTCAAAACCATAATCTAAAAGCTTACTAACATTTTCATCAAGGCTTTCCTCTGGTGAATCAAGAACAATTGATACAAGTCTCATATTCTCTTGTGTAGCCGAAGTTATAGAAGTTTGGCGCTGAATATCATTAAAACCAATTCTACCCCCATCAACATCATCACGACTCCAAAAAAGTTTATTTTCATTTTGTAAAAATTCGTTTTGTTCTGTCCAAATCCATGCCCTGGCCTTAAATACACGTTCAAATCCCGGATTATTCAATGCATATCTAATTAATTTAGCCAAATCATAGGCAGTGGTATACTGTCCTTCCTCCTGAAGACCTGTGGGGTTTACAAAAACAGTATCCTCCATACCCAGTTCTTTTGCCTTTTGATTCATAATATTCACAAATTCCTCAATACTTCCTCCTATATATTCTGCCAACGCATTAGCACTGTCATTTGCAGACTTTAGCATAACAGAATAAATAAGATCTTCAACCCTGTATTGTCCCCCCACTTCTAAATTTGACACAGCACCATCAACCATAACCGCTCTTCTACTTATGGTTACTTTAGATTCTTCGGGTCTTGGCTCTTTTTCTATAGTAAGAAGAGCTGTCATAATTTTATTTGCACTGGAAATATGAAGTTTTTCTTTTGTATCTTTCTCAAATAGTATTTGTCCCCTGTGGGCATCTATCAAAATTGCTGAAACCGCATCTATTTCAGGTTCACCAGTATTAGCACCAACTAAACTTGTACACAAAAAGGTCACAAGTAAAAAGACATTTATGTATAAAGTTAAAAATACCTTTCTGCTGTTCATACAATTACCTCATTCTATACTGTTATATAATCAAATATCGGCTAATCCCATTTCAAACTATATTTCAAATATTATTATATTACTTTAATTTTGCTATTACAACTTATTATACATTATTTTCAGAAATAATATTCTTTAATGTCATTTTTAACTAAAACCCTATTTACCATAGTGATACCTTTGTTTTTTCTATTTTAAATTTTTTAAATAATTAATATGAATTTCTTTTTCTAATTGGGGAAAAATTAATACAACTGGAGGTGAATTATTATGGCTAGCAAAAAAAAGAACAAGGAAGCCCAAAAAAAACAAATGTATGAATTTGCTAATGATCAATTAGGCGAAAACAAAGATCCTTCATACAATCCTTTAAATAATAAAGAAAAAAAGAGCAAAAAAAAATAACAACTTCAGGTGGGGATTTTACTCCACCTGAAAATTATTTAAAGATTAAAATAAAAGCTTATTTTCTGCGACTTTGCAAAACAAATATTAATTTTGTAAGTTCAAATAATAATATATTATCATTTATTTTTCAAACCCATTATTATATAATTAACATAACAGAAGATTACAGACTTTCTTGTAACAGTTTAGATTTACTCTTTATTTTCGCCTCAAAGATGCTTACTTACTTATATTCAACTATGACCAATGCTTATTTCATCGAAGTTTGGGGAGAATGTCCGAAAAATATTTAGGGGAACTACATTGTTTGTTGGGGAGTTAGATATATTAGTCAGATATATAAAACAAATACATAAAATGTTGTGATTTAGGGGAGAAAGAGATATTTAGGGGAGATAGAAACGTAAGTTTTTAAAAAGATTTAACCATTGGTTTTAGTTGATAGGGACGGTAATTTAATGTAAGTTATGCATCTTGGTATAGATTTAAATGTTTTATGGTTAACACCCTTAGAAGGGTGTTTTTTTATGTTTTCTTTTTTATGTCAAGCTCATAAATCCAAGAAAGTATTGTATAACTATAGGGGAATTTGTTATAATTTTATTGATAACATTTTGTTTTGTAGGTGAGGAGTTTTTATGGCAAAAAAAACTGTATATAAAGAAGATACCAAAATAGATTATAAAAAACCAAATATGTACCGTGTTATTCTTTTAAACGATGATTACACAACTATGGATTTTGTAGTTGAAATATTAATGTCGGTATTTCATAAAGATCCCTTTGAAGCAACACAAATTATGCTGGACGTTCATCAAAACGGAAAAGGGATTGTAGGCGTTTATACTTATGACATAGCTAAAACTAAAGTAACTCAAGTTGAACAACTTGCAAAAGAAAAGGAGTTTCCACTAGGTATTATTATGGAACCAGAATAACAAAACTTTTCATTATTTCACTTAGAAAGGGTGAAGTTTTATGAAACTAGATGACACTACAAACAAAATAATTATGGCAGGCTATAGCCAAGCAAAACAACAAAAACACGAGTACTTCACACCTGAACATATATTATATGCTTCTCTTTTCTTTGATGAAGTTAAAACCATTATAAAAAGCTGTGGAGGAAATATTGAAAATATAAAACAAGATCTTTTATCTTTTTTTAAAGAACACATGCCCGTTATAGAAGATTCAGACCCCATTGAGTCTGTTGATGTCAATAATGTAATTCAGTCCACCGCTTATCACTGTATGTCATCAGGCAAAGATGTAATATACATTGGTGATATTATAGCTTCACTTTATAATTTAAAAGAGTCTTTTGCCTCTTATATCCTTCAAAAAAACGGTGTTAAAAAATTAGATCTTTTAAGATATATTTCCCACGGTGTATCTTTAGTACCCACCAAATCTAAAGATACATCTTTGCAAAATATAGAACCTAAAACAGAAGAAAATGATGAGCCAGAAAGTGAATTTTTAAGTAATTTCACCATTGAACTTACATCTAAAGCAAAAAGAGGAGAAATTGACCCTCTCATTGGTAGAGAGGATATTATAGAAAGAACAATTCAAGTTTTGTCTAGAAGGCTAAAAAACAATCCCATACACGTTGGAGAGCCTGGAGTTGGAAAAACTGCTATAACAGAAGGTTTAGCCACTATGATAGCAGAGGGCAGAGTTCCTAAATCTTTGAAAAATAGCAAAATATACTGTCTGGATATGGGAAGCCTCATTGCTGGAACTAAGTATAGAGGTGATTTTGAAGAAAGAATAAAAAAAGTATTAAATGATATACAAAGCCAAAAAAAAGCTATTGTATATATAGATGAAATTCATACAATAGTTGGAGCTGGTTCTGTCTCTGATGGTGCCATGGACGCCTCTAATATAATAAAGCCCTTTTTAACTCAGGGAAAACTGCGCTTTATAGGCTCCACCACCTACGAAGAGTATAAAAAATATTTTGAAAAAGACCGTGCCCTGTCTAGAAGATTTCAAAAAATAGATGTGCCTGAACCATCTGTTCAAGACACTTACAAAATATTGCTAGGATTAAAGGACAGGTACGAGAAATTTCACAATGTAAAATACACTGATAGCTCTTTAAAACTTTCAGCAGAATTATCTGCAAAATACATTCAGGACAGATACCTTCCTGATAAGGCAATTGATGTTATAGATGAAACAGCTGCCTATGTAAGGCTTAATTGTAAAAATGAAGACAAAACCATCACAATAAAAGATATAGACATTGAAAGAACTGTATCTTCTATTGCCAGAATACCAAGACAAAGTGTTTCCCGTGATGAAATTACAAAACTTAAAAATTTAGATAAAGAATTAAAATCTGAAATATTTGGACAAGACAATGCTATAGATGCTGTAACCACAGCAATTAAAAGATCAAGGGCAGGTTTTAATGAAGGGGAAAAACCTGTGGCCTCTCTTCTTTTTGTTGGACCTACAGGAGTTGGAAAAACTGAACTTTCAAAGCAGCTATCTAAAATTCTGGATATTCCTCTAATTAGATTTGATATGAGTGAATACCAGGAAAAACACACAGTAGCAAGGCTCATTGGTTCTCCTCCTGGTTATGTAGGTTATGAAGAAGGTGGACTTTTAACTGAATCAATCAGAAAAAACCCCCACTGTGTTCTGCTTTTGGACGAAATTGAAAAAGCACATTCAGACATTTTTAATGTACTTCTTCAAATTATGGACTATGCTACTCTTACAGAAAACAATGGCAGAAAAGCAGATTTCAGAAATGTCATATTAATAATGACTTCTAATGCTGGTGCAAGAGAAGTTGGCAAAACAATGATAGGTTTTGACAAAAGAAATGTAGATGTAACTGCCATGACCAAAGAAGTTGAAAGGGTGTTTTCTCCTGAATTTCGAAACCGTTTAGATGGCATAGTAACCTTCAACCATATTAATGAAAAAATGGCTATTCTCATAGCTAAAAAAGCTATAAACCAATTTAGGGAAAAACTCAAAGAAAAAAATATCAAACTCAGGGTATCCTCTAAATGCTATAAATGGCTTGCTGAAAAAGGAAAAACTTCTGTTTTTGGTGCTCGGGAAATATTAAGAATTGTACAAGAAGAAATCAAAACATATTTTGTTGACCAGGTTTTATTTGGTGAATTATCTGAGGGTGGAACTGCTTTTATAGATATAGTTGATAACCAAATAAAAATTCGTAAAATAGCATAGGAATGATGTAAAATGCCAATTTTTCAACTTACAGATGATATAATTTTCCCTCATCCTTCTCTTGCAAATGAGGATGGTATTTTAGCTATAGGAGGAGACTTAAGTGTTGAACGTCTCCTTCTTGCCTATGCAAATGGAATTTTTCCCTGGTATACTGATGAACAGCCTATAATCTGGTGGTCCCCTGACCCTAGATTTGTCCTTTTCCCTAAAGATATAAAAATATCAAAATCAATGAATAAGTTTTTAAGAAAAAATTTATATAAAGTCACCCTTGATACTTCTTTTGAAAAAGTAATTTATATGTGTGCGGATTTAAGAGCAAACAATACCTGGATTACTGATGAAATGATGGAAAGCTATATTATGCTGCACAAATTAGGCTTTGCCCACTCCGTTGAAGTTTGGTATGAAAACTCCCTTGTTGGTGGTCTTTATGGAGTATCTTTGGGAAATTGTTTTTTTGGAGAATCTATGTTTTCCACAATGGATAATGCCTCAAAAACAGCATTGATTTTCTTAAGTGAAAAACTTATGGAAAAAGATTTTCTCCTAATTGACTGCCAAGTTTACTCTAAGCATCTTGAATCCATGGGTGCATTAAATATTCCAAGAGATCGTTTTTTAAAATTTCTTAAAATTTCTTCTACTAAAAAAACTCTTATAGGCAACTGGAGTAATTATTTTGCTTGAACATCCCTTTAAACAGAATAAAAAAATAATATTTAACCTAAGCTAAATATGCAGTTTACTCATAAAATAAAGAAAGGAAATTTAATATATGAAAAATAGTAAAAAGTTAATGTTGATACTTCTTGCTCCCTTAGGCTACCTGCTTTTCTTTCTTTCATCCTTTACCCCCAATATAGTTGAAAAAGTTTATTCAAATTTTATATTCAAGGGAATTGCCAAATTTTTTAGTATCTTGACAGGATTCATTCCCATATCTGTAGGAGAATTCTTTATTGTATTAATATTTTTATTTTTGCTTATAAAACTTATATTTCTAATAATTAAAATATTCAAAAAACCATCAACTACCTTTAAACTTATTAGAAGCGCCTTTTTAAATATTCTTGTTATTTTAAGCATAGCATACTTTTCTTTTATACTATTATGGGGTCTTAACTATCAAAGGCTACCCTTTAGTAAAACTGCCAATTTAGACACCACTCCTGCTACAACTTTAGAACTTGCCGAAGTATGCGAAGACCTTTTAACTAAGGCAAATGAACTTAGAGAATTAGTTAATGAAGATGAAAATGGGGTTATGATACTTTCTTCTGATATAGACTCCACTCTCAAAAAAGCATATATGGGTTATGAAAAAGCAGAAAAAATTTACCCCACCCTTTCTGGCAAATATGGAAGACCTAAAGGGGTAGTGTTCTCTGAAGTACTATCTCACTTAGGCATTACCGGAATATATTCAGTGTTTACAGGGGAAGCAAATGTAAACATTTCTGCTCCCCCATCTTCAATCCCATTTACAACCTGTCATGAAATTGCCCATCAAATAGGTTTTTCCCGTGAAGACGAAGCCAACTTCATTGCATACATTACTTGCAAATTCCATCCAGATGTAGACTTTCAATATTCTGGTATATTTATGGCATTAAGATATGCTTCCAATGCCCTTTATCTCCATGACCAAGAAAAGTACTGGGAAATCAGAGAAAAATACAGCGAGAAAATACTAAGAGACATCAAATCAATTAGTGAGTATTGGAAGCAATATGAATCTTCCGTTCAAGAAATTTCTTCTTCTGTAAATGATGCATATCTTAAATCAAATATGCAAAGTGATGGCATAAAAAGTTATGGCAGAATGGTAGACCTTCTCATTGCAGAATACAGGGCAAAATAATTTTTATATTTCAGAAGCATCAGGTATCTGGTCTATAGTTTTTATATTTTTATCTGTCTCATATCTGTAAACTTCAAAATTAAAAACAATAAGAATAAATGAAAATATGGTTGATAAAATGGATGATAAAATAAAATACACTTCTTTGATTTCTTTAATTGGTGTGAACATAATCACAAAATTTGCAACAGACATACCAATTGCCAATAATAAAGTTATACCTGTCATTGCCCAAATATATGTTCTTATTATTGTCATTGCCTCAGATATACCTTCAAAGGGCCCTTTTTTATCTGTTACTACCACTGCAAACCCCATGATACTAACATTCATTAAAAAGAATATTAGCATTATATATCCAAAAAACATCAAAAGTGAAACTAATATATAGGCTGCTGTCGATGTTCCAGCTATAAGACCAAGAACCAATAAAGTAATAAAAGCAATGAAACCAACAAATAGCCAGAAAATTATTACAGCTAAACAATACAACAAAAATCTTAAGCAATTATTTTTCATTTCTATAAAGAAAGCTAGAAAACTTGCTTTTCCATCTGAATAAATTCTATTTATAATACCATAAGTTGCAGGTATGATCAACAAGAATAAAATAAAAGAAATAATTAGCAAATTCTTAAAAACCCCTAGTTCAGGAATAAACACCATCATTGCTTCTTGTAGGTTTCGATAATTGTTGTTCAAATTATTAACCATATATAGATTGCCGGAATTAATATTTTTTAATAATTCCTCCAATTTGATAATATCTACATTAAAGAAAAAGATATAAGAGTAAAATAAGTTGGCTATAAATAAAGGCAACACAAAAATTATGTTTTTTACTAAAAATCTAAATGAATTCTCTAAAAACCTCATAGTACTCCCTCCCTAAAAATAATTTAAAATGAAAATAAATATTTTGTTGCTAAATATTTCTATTACATTATAAAACAAATTAACCTTAATGTCCATAATAATATTAATTTTTTTAATTAAAGATAATCTTCAAGGGCAGTCTTTTTGTCTGTCCTATCTCTATACAATTCAAAACCAAAGACCATAAGTACAAAAGCAAATATAGAAAGTAAAAAACTTCTAACAATGCAACTAACAACAAAAATACTTTCCAATGCTCCACCAATAAGTGCAATTATTGTAACATATAGAAAACCCATAGAAAAAGCTATTCCAATACTGGACCAAAAATAAGATTTTAACAATTCAAATGCTTTAAAAAATCCTTCAAAAATCTTCATACCATCCCATGCCACAGCAATAAACCAAACATTTAAAACATTAAACATTAAACATACAATTATCACCGATGCAATAATAATTCCAGCAAAAACAACTAAACCTAACTGCCAAGAAAGAGCATATATAAAAGGAAAAATAATCAGAATCAGAAAATAAATAACAATAACTGCTGCCATAAAAAGCAAAACACCAAAAAAATACGGTATAAATTTAGCAAAATATTTTTTCAATGAAGTAAAAAAAGAACCTAAACTTGTTGTACCTGTCTCATAACCTTTAATAATCATTCCGTATGTTGCAGGTAAAATAAAAATACCCAATAATAATCCCAATAAAACAACATACGCCAAAGAAATTGTATTTGGGGCTATTTTAACTAACTCCCCATACAAATCAACATTATCTTCTACACCAGTCTCTTTGCCAAACTCCGCCATATCATTTAATACACTGCTTATTTCATTTAAGGCCGGACTGCCCATAAATACCATAATACAGATTAAAATAAACAAAGGGACAATTAATAATTTATGCCTTCCCCAGAATTTAAAAGCGTTCTCTAAATATTCCATGAAATATCCCCCTTTAAAAGCTTCATCTTTTATAAATTCTCACTACATTATAAAATTGATTTAATAAAATGTCCACACAAAACAAAATATCGCCTAAGCCTTAGGTAAGTATTATACTCCACCTAAAGCTCCTTTTTTGAAATTTATCCCATAATCACTTCAATATAATGCTTATTTTTATCATTTACAAGGGATATTTTATTGCCCTCTATCTCCTTATTATCTACAATAACCTTTTTAACACCTTTATTTATTCTGTCAGGATTTTTTACCTCTATAATATATAAAGTGTTTTTAAATTTATATTTTATATCAAATCCACTCCAATTTTTAGGTATACAAGGGTCAATCACCAAAGTTTTACCACGTTTTTTAAATCCAAGAATGTGTTCAAACCCTACTTTATAAAACCATCCTGCAGCACCAGTGTACCAAGTCCATCCTCCCCTTCCTGTATGGGGCTCAACTGAATACACATCGGCAGCCATAACATAAGGCTCTACTTTGTACTTTGAGTATTCAATATGTGTTCTTGCGTGATTTATAGGGTTTAGCAGCTCAAAAAGCTCCACTGCCTTTTCCCCATCTCCCATTTTAGCATATGCCATAACCACCCAGGCAGCAGCATGAGTGTACTGTCCTCCATTTTCACGGACTCCGGGAACATAACTTTTTATATATCCAGGCTCAAGTTCCCCCTCGTCAAATGGAGGTGTAAGAAGTTTTATTAGACCCTCATCTTTTTTAATTAAATAGTTTTCAACTGCATTCATTGCAGATATAATTCTTTCTTTATTTCCAGCACCTGAAATTACAGCCCATGTCTGTGCAAGAGAGTCTATCTGGCACTCACTGTTTTGCATAGAACCTAATGGCTTTCCATCATCAAAATAGGCTCTTCT
>JAAYTS010000137.1 GCA_012517995.1 Clostridium sp. | reverse complement strand
TTTGGCATTACATGTCATACAAGTCAGCACTTGTTTTATCAGAGGTGTTTCTTTGGCTAGGTTATTTTTTAATTTTGTTTTTAATGTTTTTTCAAGAAATATCTAAAAAAATAAGATTGTTTTTTTCTAAGTTATTTCCATATGAAAAATATCGTATATTAATTGTTGCTTTAATTGCTATTGCGTTTATTTTGGTCTTTCAATATGAGTATATATTAATTTGGTTTCCACGATTATGGACTATAGATGCAGGAAATCCACTTTATTTCACCATTTCTGAACGTTTTTTACTTCTCGGTTCCAGTTTGTTGTATTATTTAAGCAGATTTTTTCTATTAAAATCTCAAGATCCAATGATTCCTTATCCAAGTCGTTTGGCAGATGGTTCTTTACCAAATTATATGATTTTTGATTTAGGCATAGTTTTACTAATTATGGGAATTTCTCTTTATGTTTTAATAAAATATTTTAGAAAAAATCGAATAGTTTGGTTTGGAGTTTTATTCTTTTTAATAAATATTGGTGTTGTACTTCATATAATTCCTATTGAAGGTAGAGTTTTGGCTGCAGATCGCTATACTTATTTGTCTTACATAGGTTTATTTTTAATAATAGCATTACTTGCAGATTATTTTATAGAAAAAAAAAGGGTAAAATTGTTTTCGGAATTATTGGTTTGTCAGTAATATTTATGTCATATACAACCCATCAAGATAAAAACACTTGGAAAAATTCTTTTACTCTTTGGGAGAAAGCGTTAAAGGCAAATCCAAAAAATCATTTTGCTATGTATAGTTTGGCTTTAGCTAATTTTACAGAAGCGAATGATATTGATAATGCTGAAAAACTATTAGATAAAGCAATAAATCTAAAAGAGGATTTTATGTATTATAATAATAGGGGAAGAATTCATTATGCAAAAGGGAACTATACTTTAGCACTTGACGATTTTGATAAGTCAATTTTACTTGATTCAGCAAACTCAGCAGCGTATAACAATAGGGGAGCGGTTCGTCAGCAATTTTGCGATTTCATAGGAGCTTTAAGTGACTATAAGAAAGCAGTTGAGCTAAATCCAGATTATCAAGACGCATTAAATAATATTAAGCGAGTAGAAAATTTACTAAGCATTGATAGTGTTTTGTTTGAAAAGTCTGAGAATAAAGCCATAAGCGAAGTGGACATATTAAATTTTGTCTTATATATTTCTGAAAAAATGTTAAATACTGGTCAAAAGCCGAAAGCAATTTTATATTTAGAACAAGCAATAAAAGTTATTCCAAACAATTATGAAATTTATGAAAGACTTGCATTAATTTATCACTTAAATGAAGAGTTTTCGGAAGCAAAAGATGTTTACAATCAAGCATTAGATAAACTTGGTAAGAACGAAAGTTTACTTTTAGGACGAGGATTATTAAATATTCAAATTGGTGATACAGTAAGTGCGTGTAAAGATTTTAAGCAATCAGCAGAACTTGGAAATGATAGGGCAAAAATGTTGGAGCAAGAGTTTTGTGGCGATACTTTATCAGTTAAAAGAGTTTTGAGTTTTTAGTTTTGAGTTATTAGTTGGTAAGTGCAGAGTGGGTGGGAAATTTTAAAAACTTTTGCTTTCAGTGGGCTTGTAAATTCTGCGAAGCAAGTATAGACAAACCCTGCACTAAAGAAATTTTATCATTGTGAAGTTTTTAAAATCTCCCAACTAAAAACTAAAAACTCAAAACTAATTATTGTTTTTCTATCTTCCTCATAATCACTCCTTCTGAAGTTTTAATTTTTAGCATATACATAGCTGGATTTAGATTACTTAGGTTTACTTCATAAATAAAGTTTGGCAAGGTATTTTCCAAATTCCATTTTTTAATTGTTCTACTAGTAATATCCAATAATTCAATTTCGGCAAAGTTTAAATCCCAGTTTTCAAATTCTATATTAAAACTTGAAGTAAATGGGTTTGGATAAACTGAAATTACAGGTTTTTCCATATTATTTTCGCAACGAATTTGTATTATATCTGATAGTTTTGAGCTTCCATCATAATCAATTTGGCGTAAACGGTAATAAGTTGTAGTATTTGGTTTTTCTCTATCCAAATAATCATAATCTAAAATAATATTTGAAAATCCTGCTCCTTGCACTCTGGCAATTACTTCCCAAGCTATGCCTTGTGTTGAGCGTTGAATTTCAAAATAATCATTATTGATTTCGCTAGCAGTTGACCAAGAAAGCATAACTTCATTATTATCATTGCATTCGGCGGAGAAGGAAATAAGCTCTACAGGTAGAGGATTTGCCGAACTTAGAGTTCCAAACGTGATTGGACTATAAGATGTAAACGCAATTGAATTGGTAATATTACCGGAACTCACTGAACCTGAAACATTTGAAGCTCCTTTATTTTCCCAACAACTTAAAGCTTCGTTATAATGTGCCACAACTAATGAATTTATATCACCAACACCGCTATTAGCATTCCAATATAAAGTTACATTAGGAGTAGAAGAAGATGTTGAAGTAAGCAACCAATGTTCCACTCCGCTAGTGTGGTGCAAATTTGAACCAACACACATATAAGCAGCAGACCAATTTAAAGGACCAGCAGAATGTTTATATTGTGCTGTAATTGTTGAGTTTGTCGCAGGTGCAGCTATAGCACAAGGCCCCCAATTTTCGCCTTCTCCTACTGCAAAATTGAATGGAGATGTTCCTATTTTTGTAATAGAACCATTTACATAGCTGTTGGCATTACCTATATTAGATGTTGCCGAATTACCAAAACTTAGCGAACCACTACCAGTATAATATACTACACCATTGGTAAAGGTGCACGCTCCGTTAATTGTCATTGGTCCGGCAATATTAATATCGTTTATACCTGCCGTTGAGTTGCTAAATGTAACGTCGTTGAATGCATTATTACCAGGTTCAATGGTTTGTGTTGATGTGCCATTGAATACTACCGACCCGTCACCTGCTGTAAATGTGCCATTATTTGACCAGTTTCCACTTACATTCAGAATCTTACTGTTCGACATCACTACAACATTTCCACTTTCTATGGTAATGTTATTACATGTGCCTGAGGCTGATGAAATATGTGGATCGTTTGAGATACATGAAGTACCAAATTTTCTGAACACTACATTGTTGGTAGAAGTAGGAACAGTATTAGCTACTTTAAAATTTGTTCCGTCATATTCAAGCCAGTTGTCTTTATTGTTCCATTCAGTACTAGTTTGTCCAATCCAAACATAATCGTTTGAACTTAAACCAGTTGTGTTAGGCGTTTGCACAGTTACTGTCCAGCTTCCAGCTGATTGTGTAAATGTAGTGTTACACAATCCATCTTTAGCCCAACGAGTGTAAGTAGTAGTTGTAGTTAAACCAGCTGGTGGATCATAAGTTGCTGCAGTTGCACCGTCTATTTTTGTGCCGTTTGCACGCCATTCATATGTTATTACTCCATTTCCTCCACTAGCGGCAGTTGTACTTCCAATTACTCCTGGATTTTCTCCTGCACAGATAGTTTCACCAGTACTAGCTATTGTCCCTGCAGAGAATGCTGGATGTACCGTAATAGGAGCGGAAGATGTTTTTGTTCCACCGCAACCTCCAGATACAGTGTAAGTTATTGTTGCCGTTCCAGCACCTACAGCAGTAACCACTCCTGAAGCATTTACAGTTGCTATACTTGTATTACTTGACGACCAAGAA
>JAAYTS010000136.1 GCA_012517995.1 Clostridium sp. | reverse complement strand
TATGGACAGAGGATTGGATAGGGAAGAAAGGGATTATTTAAGTTCACTAATTGTATCAGGAATGTATCAATCCTTTTGTTATGGATATGGAGTTGGAAAAGTTGAAGGAAAAAGTGAAAGTTAAGAATTTTGCAGAATTAAAGGTGATGCAAAGGGGCTGTTTACTAATTTCTTAGTGCAACAGCCCCTTAATTTTTATTTTTACAAAATCGAAAGTTTATTATATAAAGACATCATTATAAATGAACTAAGTCATTTTAAACGGCTTAAAAGATGTTTGACAACATTTTTCATGTAGAATATAATCAACAAGATGGCAGTTAAGTTATTGACGCCACGTTTTTATAAGGAGGTGCTTTTGTAGATTTGGTTACGGTACAGGAAATTACTAAAAAATATACAAACACCAAAGATACCTATTTATTACATAAGAATAAATTAACTGCTAAGCCCTTCTTAAAATGGGCTGGTGGTAAAACCCAGATTCTAGAGAAAATCCGTCAAAAATACCCTTTAAATCTAGGAAAAACCATAACAAAATACGCAGAGCCTTTCGTGGGTGGAGGGGCTGTGCTTTTTGATGTGCTTAATAATTTCTCATTAGAAGAAGTATATATCAGCGATATAAATAGAGAATTAATTGAATCATATATTCAAATTCGTGATAATGTAAATGAACTTATTATTACTTTGGACAAGTTAGAATCTGAATACTTGCCGCTTTCTACTAGCGAAAGAAAAGATTACTATTATACTAAAAGAGATGAGTTTAATGCCTTTAAAGCAAAGGATTCTGTAGGGATAGAAATGGCATCTTTGCTTATATTTTTAAACAAAACCTGTTTTAACGGGCTGTACAGAGTGAACCAAAAAGGTGAATTTAATGTACCAGTGGGCAGCTATAAAAAGCCCAATATATGTGATGCAGATAATCTTTTAGCTGTGTCAAAAAAATTACAAGGTGTGGACATTGTATGTGGCGATTATAAAGAATCAGAAGCCTTTATAGATGATAAAACATTTGCTTATTTTGATCCACCTTATAGACCATTGTCTGCTACATCTAGTTTTACATCATATGCCCAGAATGGGTTTGACGATGAAAAACAGGCAGCGCTGGCTGACTTTATAAAAAGAATGAGTGAAAGAGGGGCATGTGTAGTTGCCAGCAATTCAGACCCTAAAAATACTGATGAAAATGACAACTTTTTTGATGATTTATATAGTTCTCTATCTATTGAGAGGATTTCAGCCAGTAGGGCTATTAACTCTGTAGCTACTGGTCGTGGTTCTGTAAGTGAATTGCTAATTTCGAACTGTGGAGGATTGGGTGCATGAGAGATTTTAATTATTGGTTTTCTTTTTTTAAAGAAAGTATTAGCAATTACTTTTACTATGTTGATTTTGCTAAAGTTTATCGAAATGTAGAAGAAATAAAAATAGAACTAAATATTTTAAATACGCTTATTGGTTCAAAGAATATTGAAGAGGATTTTGAAAATCTTATCAATAAATATCCAGAAACATTAAAATGTATTCCAGTTTTACTTGCAGTTCGTACCAATGAAATATATGCTGTTGATGATGAAGGTGAATTTTCATACAATTTTACAAAAGTTAATCAAACGCCAGAGCAATACTGTATTTTTATGCGAAAAACCGGATTGTTTGAACTCATGGAAAATCATATTATACACAGTCTTGTTGATTATGTAACTGGTGTAGAAACTGGCCTTGATAGCAATGGTCGTAAAAATCGTGGGGGACATTTAATGGAAGATCTTGTTGAAAGTTTTCTTATCAAAGCTGGGTTTGTACGGGACTTAAACTATTTCAAAGAAATGAAAACCTCAGAGATTGAGAAAAAATGGGGAGTGAATTTATCGACATTAAGTAATAAAGGTAAAACCGTTAAACGCTTTGATTTTGTTGTAAAAACTGAAGGAATGGTTTATGCAATTGAAACAAATTTCTATGCTAGTAGTGGTTCAAAGCTAAACGAAACTGCTCGAAGCTATAAAAATATTGCATTAGAAGCTAAGAATATAGAGAATTTTACATTTGTTTGGTTTACAGATGGTAAAGGATGGATTTCAGCTAGACATAACCTTGAAGAAACATTTGATGTAATGGAACATATATACAATATATTTGATTTGGAAAATGGCATTATGGAAAGGATTTTCATATGACAATAAAAAAATGGGAACCAGATAATTTTGAACTGGAAATGAATACAGTTTGGAGTTTTCCGAAAAGGGGGGACTGGGCTACTCACGATGCGAAATATCGTGGAAACTGGTCACCCTATATACCACGAAATCTTTTGTTGAGATATACAAAAGAAGGAGATACTGTACTTGACCAATTTGCTGGAGGGGGAACTACTCTTGTAGAGGCAAAATTACTTAATCGGAACATAATTGGTATAGATATAAACCCTGCAGCTATTGAACGATGCTACGAGAAAATTGATTTTGAATATCCCAATTCTGGAAATGTAACAATTCGCCAAGGTGATGCCAGAGATTTAAGCTTTTTGCGAGATGAAAGTATTGATTTTATTTGTACACACCCTCCCTATGCCAATATTATTAATTATAGCAAAGATATACCGGGGGACTTATCTTTATTGAGTGTAACTAAATTTTTAGAACAAATGAAATTGGTATCGTCGGAATGTTATCGTGTTCTGAAAAAGGGGAAATTTTGTGCTATATTAATGGGAGATACTCGTATAAAAGGGCATGTTGTGCCTATGAGCTTTGATGTTATGAAAATATTTGAGGGTGCAGGTTTTAAGACTAAAGAGATTATTATCAAAGAACAGCATAATTGCAAAGCTACAGGTTTTTGGAAGACAAATAGCATAAAATATAATTTTCTGTTACTGGCACATGAATATTTGTTTGTTTTTAGAAAATAGAATTATTTAACATCTAATATTAATTTGTTTTTAATATAAAATTTAACATCTTTAAATTTTCCAATATACAAAAATTAATATAGATTAACAAAACTGCAATTAAGAAAAAACGGAAATTGTGATATAATAAACATAAAACGCAATAATTACAAACAGAAAGGTACAGTTATTATGGACAAGTTTATGAAAGAAGCTGTGGAAGAAGCTTTAAAGGGTGTCAGAGAAAACCATGGGGGACCTTTTGGAGCGGTGATAGTAAAAAACGGTGAGATTATCTCAAAGGCTC
>JAAYTS010000322.1 GCA_012517995.1 Clostridium sp. | reverse complement strand
CATAAGTATCGGGGGTGTTATATTGTAGCTATTGATGGCACTGGTGTTTCAACGTATTCACACAAGCATTGTGAATATTGCCTGCATAAAAAGTCTGGCAGCGGGGTTGTGACATGGTCACACAATGTACTTGAGGCTAAGTTGTTAACGCCCACCGGCCTAAGTTTGTCCATAGCCACCGAGTGGATAAGTAACGAGGGAAGAGCAAACTATCATGTAGACTTCCCCTTTATTGGACAACTGCAAAATAGACATTTTTTTCTTTAACCATATTTCTAAATGCTTTTTCAGTGAGCTAAGTGATCCTGTCAAGGGCGGCTGAGGCACGAAGCCGTTTATATACCCTTGACTGGTTCACGCAGCGAACTTTCTTTGCTGTTTAAAATATGGTGGAGCTCATTCTCTTTCATATATTCTAAGGGACTTTTCCCATTTAGTGACTTGTGTGGATGGTATTCATTGTAATCATCTATCCATTCCGCTGCTAGCTGACGAACTTGGTTTAGGTTATTAAACAGGTATGCATCAAGTATATCCTCTCTAAAAAATCGGTTAAATCTTTCGATATATGCGTTTTGAGTAGGTTTTCCTGGTTGTATATGTTTATCCTGATTTTGTTTTCTTCTGCCCATTGTAGAAGGGCATTCGAGATGAACTCGGGACCATTGTCAACACGTATTTCCATTGGTTTTCCGCGCCAGAAGATGACCTCCTCTAACGTTTGTATTACCCGTTCTGCTGGCAATGAAAAATCGGGTTCGATGGCCAAGGCTTCTCTGTTATAATCATCCATAATGTTTAAGACACGAAAACGGCGACCATAAATCAGGCTATCACTCATGAAGTCCATCGACCAGGTATGATTGATTCCTGTTGGCTGTTGTAGCCATTCTTTTGTGCGAGCCGGAAGCCTTCTTTTTCGCTTCCTGCGTAGGTTCAATTGCATCATGCGATAGACTCTCAACACCCGTTTGCGGTTCCACTTAAGGCCTTCGTTTCGGATTCGTCCATAATATTCATCAAAGCCGCGTGTTGGTAATTTTTCGGCCATTTTATCTAACTTTTTAACAACCTCACTATCATCTCGTTTGCTTTCGTAGTACCACATGGAACGGTGCAATCCTGTTAATCGACACGCCCTGCCGATGCTGATGGAATATGAGGACACCAAGTATTCTGCTCGTTCTTTTTTCTCGCAGGGCTTTAAAGCTTTTTTCCGAGGAGGTCCTTTAACATTAAATTATCCAAGCTCTGATCTGCATACATTTGCTTTAGTTTGCGATTCTCTGCTTCAAGCTCCTTTAGTCGCTTTAACTGAGAAACTTCCATGCCGGAATACTTCTTACGCCAATTATACAACGTTGCCTTCGAAATGCCATGGTTTCGACATACGCTTTGAGCATCTATGCCACTTTCATACTCTTTGATGATCTTAATGATCTGACTCTCGGTAAATCTTGCCTTTTTCATAATGATCTTTTGACTGCTTAAAATTAATAAATTGTCTAATTTTAAACTGTCCTATTTTTGGGGAAGGCTACATTATTAAAGAATTTCAATTTCAGCAATATAGCGTAAACATCAATAAAAATACAAACAAATGAAAAAAACATTAGCCTTTATTATTTTAATTACTACAAGTACAATAGTGGCATATTGCCAAGTAGTAAGTTCCACATTGTCTGGTTCAAACCCAAAAGATGTTT
>JAAYTS010000135.1 GCA_012517995.1 Clostridium sp. | reverse complement strand
TTTTAAGCTGCTTGCGAAAGAGAAGGAAATTCAATCTTTCGTTTTAGCAGTTTCAAGATTAATAGATGAACAGGAAAAGCTTCTTAATCTTTTTGTTTCTAAACAAAAGGCGAAAAAACAAAGGCGTGCTATTCGCAGAAATAAACATTAATACGCCATAAATTACTGATATGAAACAAAAGGCGTAAAAAACATAGTGTTTTTTGTACAAGATTGCTTTATAATATATTTAATAACGGTTTGACAGACTCCTCAACACCAATAACAACAATTGATTTTAGCCACTAAGGGGTATGATGTTTCTGGATCTGAATAAAAAAAACCATTCTAAAAACCAACAAATATCTTCTTCAGATGGACGGAAGGTAGTATCAGAGGGAGCAAAAACAGCATTCTTTTTGTTTTTTGGTTTGTTGTTTATCCTGCTTGCGTTTGTTTATAATACGACCTACGAGATATGGACGGGTTTCAATAAAATTCTAAGTTCTCCTGCAAATTTGCTTACAGACTATATTCAATTAGCAAATATTGGCGCTACTATGATGAATGCAGGTGTAATGATTCTGATTAGTCTTGGTTTGATTAAAGCAAACGATCTTAAAATTGACGGAAAGCTTATGGCAGCTATTTTTACTGTAGCCGGCTTCTCATTTTTCGGGAAAAACTTATTTAATTCTATTCCTATTACCATTGGCGTTTTCTTATTTGCGAAAATGAATCGTAAACCTTTTAAAGACTTCGCACTACAAGCTTTATTTGGTACGGCATTAGGACCCTTAGTAAGTGAGTTCAGTTTCAATTTGGGTCTTCCCGTTTGGCAAGGATTAGTGCTTGGTGTATTAATGGGTATTTTTGCAGGGTTTATTATACCACCACTGGCTACAAGTTTTCCCGGATTTCATCACGGGTTTAACCTCTATAATATTGGGTTTACTGCGGGAATAACCGGTATGCTTTTTATGGCTATATTGCGTAGCATGGGCATTGATGTAAAAACCATATATGTTATATCGTCGGGTAACAACATAAGCTTCTCGATTATACTCTATTCAATTTTTGCTGTTATGCTGCTAATCGGGTTTTATCTTAATAATTGGAGTTTTAGAGGATATAGAAAACTGCTTGAAGAGTCCGGAAGGGGCGGAACCGATTTTACAGAAATATCAGGGTACGGACTTACCGTGATTAATATGGCCTTATTGGGTTTTATTGCTACTTCTTATGTGCTGGTCATAGGCGGAGAGTTAAACGGACCAACCATAGGCGGTATCTTGACTGTTGTAGGTTTTGGTTCAGCCGGCAAACATATAAAGAATGTAATTCCGATAATAATAGGTGTTTTAATAGCAAAACTGCTTAATATATATGAGTATAATTCTACGTCGGCAATACTCGCAGCTCTTTTTGGTACCACTCTGGCTCCTATAGCAGGCCGTTACGGAGCTATTTCAGGCATTATTGCCGGCGTCCTTCATATGGCAGTAACCATGAATATCAGTTACCTGCATGGGGGTATGAACCTATATAATAATGGGTTTTCCGGAGGATTCATCGCAGCTGCACTCATACCTTTTCTAAATTCGCTTATTAAGAGTTTTAAATTGGGATTAGTCCCTGATGGAGAATAAAGATTGCAATATTAACAACTATATCTGACCTTGACAAAAGCATTTACAGGCTTTATTATATATTAGTCACACAAATTTGCGGACATGGCGGAATTGGCAGACGCACTAGATTTAGGATCTAGCGGGAAACCGTGGGGGTTCAAGTCCCTTTGTCCGCACCATATTAATACTCAGTAAAGACCAGAAAACCCTTGATTCAAGGGCTTTCTGGTCTTTATAGTGTAAGATTGTGATAAACAGCTGATATAGATGTTTTTAATAAAATAGAGAAAATCTATCGGGAAGAAAACGGGTTAGAAAATGTTAATTTTGTATATGAGACCTTTAAAGAAGTCATAATTATATGGCAGACCGAAGGGAAAATGAGAAGTGATATTGATGCG
Organism: Clostridium sp.; assembly: GCA_012517995.1. Lineage (GTDB taxonomy): Bacteria > Bacillota > Clostridia > Acetivibrionales > Acetivibrionaceae > Herbivorax. The sequence continues at coordinate 450 of JAAYTS010000135.1, read as the reverse complement.
GAGATGATTATGGGCTTATTTGCCGCAATAATTAATGTTGATACACACAAAGAGAAGATTGGCCTTCAATATTTTCCTTTTGTTTTAGAATACTTAGGAGAATTTGCAATGAAAGGTTTGTTGAATTGTTCCAATCAGTAACGATTCTTTATCACCTGATACATAAACATTAAATATCCGGATAATCAGATATGATTATCTTTTCTTTTTTTCTGTATGGTAATAATATCTGTCATATAGATTAGTTCGGGTAATATTAACATTTATATTTTAATTATGGTATAATATAAAACATAACTGTAATTCAAGTCCATTATGACGTTTTATATGTATTAAGATAAAACGGTTTTTGATGGATTCCAAAGTAAATATTTTCTTAGGGAACAGTTCAAATCATTAATAAAATACATTGGTATTTTAGAAAATTAATTACGTTAAAACACGTTTTTA
>JAAYTS010000134.1 GCA_012517995.1 Clostridium sp. | reverse complement strand
CCAACTGCAGAGTATTGATCCTTAAGCAACATTTGGGCTTTTGCCGACCATGGCATTAACTCACAATCAAGGCATACCCAATCAGTATTGAATTCATCCCAAAACTTTGACTTGCTAAGTGCAGTTCTGACTCTTTCAATCAAAGAAGCCTCAAGCTCCATATCATCAAAGAAATGTCTTCCTGTACGGGTATAACATATTCCACTGCTTCCATCCACAACTCCAAACCTTTTTATGGCAACTTCTTCGTCTTTACACACTATTACAACTGCTCTAGAACCCATATGTTTTTGTTCGCATACAACTGTATCCACTCCCCGGGTTTTAAAGTAGGAAAATGCCTCTAAAGGATATTCAAGCATACCTTCCTTTTTACTTGTCTCACAAGGTGACATAGTAGGTGGCAAATATATTAGCCAATGGGGGTCGGCAGCATATCTACTCATTACCTCAAGAGCGGCAATAGAATTCTCTTCTTTAATAGTTATATTGTTAAAAAGTCGGGTCTTAATAATTTTTTTACCTAATACATCATTTATGTCCAATATATCAATGTCATCCCGTATTTCAATTTTACTCTCTTCTTCTAAGAAAGGCTTTATAGGCTCGTAGTAAGTCTTAAAAGCCTTGACATAGGCAAACTCTCTTTCCGGATACCTAAATGCTGTTAGTTTTCCTCCAAAAACACAACCAGTATCAATGTTAATTGTGTTATTTATTTTAAGTGGCTCAGCTTGTGGGGTATGTCCGTACACAACCAGTGCCCTGCCACGATAATCTGATGCCCAATCATATCTTACAGGAAGGCCATATTCGTCCGTCTCACCAGTAGTCTCTCCATACAAGGCAAATTCACGCACCTGCCTCGACCCTCTACCCTGAAATTCCTCCTTTAATCCCGCATGTGCTACAACAAGCTTTCCATCGTCCAGCACATAATGGCTCACCAGTCCATCTATAAAACTTTTGACTTCCTCAACAAACTCCTGAGGTTCATTTTCAAGCTGTTCTAAAGTTTTATCAAGACCATGGGTTATCTGAACATTTCTGCCGTTAAGCTTTCTAAGTAACTTGACATCATGATTTCCAGGCACACAAAGTGCATTTCCCATTTTAACCATACTCATAACAAGTTTCAAAACCTCAGTAATCTTTGGTCCCCGGTCAACCAAATCACCTAAAAATACTACCTTTCTTCCTTCAGGATGTGAAACTTTATAACTTGTATATGTAAAATTATCTATATCAGCCTCAATACAATATCCCATACTCTCAAGCAGGCTTTTCAATTCGTCAAAACACCCATGCACATCTCCGATAACATCAAAGGGTCCATGTTCATGCTTAAGGTTGTTCCATAAGGGCTGCCTGTAAAACTCAACCTGTTCTACTTCTTCAGGGGAATTGAGTACATATATGTATCTAAAACCTTCTTTTTTAAGATTTCGAATTGACTTGCGAAGCTGTTGGGTGTGCTTTTTTATTACATGTTCACCAACCTGCCTGTCAGTCCTATTTTTGTTTCTGTCTTGACACACTCTTTCTGAAATGTTAAACACAACAGCTACTGGAATACAGTGATAATCTCTTGCTAATTGTATAAGAGGTTTTCTTGCACTTTCTTGTACATTTGTAGCATCAATAACAGTAAGCTTCCCTAACATAAGCCTTTTAGACGTTATATAGTGTAAAATATCAAAAGCCGTATTTGTAACCGTCTGGTCATTATCATCGTCAGATACCAAGCCTCTGCAAAAATCCGAAGATATTACTTCAGTTGTTTTAAAGTGCTTAGCAGCAAAGGTTGATTTTCCACAGCCTGAAGAACCTATTAAAACTACTAAGGATAACTCCGGTATAGTTAATTTCATAATGTAAACACCCCCATCTGTGTAGGACTTCCGTATTTCTCATCTGTTTCACCAATTTGTACAAATCTTACACTATATCCATACTGAGATGCAATTTTTTGTGACCAAGCTTTAAACTCCTGGCGAGTCCATTCAAAACGGTGATCCTTGTGCCTAACATCTCCTTCTAAAAGCCTGGAATAATGTGTATTATACTCCTTGTTTGGAGTGGAGATAATAACAGTAGATGGTCTTGTATATTTAAAAACTACTTTTTCAAAAGCAGACAGCCTGTTTTCATCGAGATGCTCTATTACTTCAATAATAGTCGCGGCATCATATCCGGAAAACCTTTTATCTCTATAGGTTAAAGAACTCTGAAATATATTAATTCCATCTTTTTGCATAGAAGGCAATTTATACAATTTTAATCTATCCATAGCCCTCTCAAGTACACTGTAAGAAACATCTACTCCGGTTATTTGTTCAAAACTTCTATCCTTTAAAAGTAATGAAAGGAGCTTTCCCTCACCACATCCTAGATCTATTACTCTTTTTGCATTTACACTTTTTAATACAGACAGTACTGCATTTAATCTATGCTCATTTAAATTTAATTTTTTCTCAGGTTCTTCCTCTTTATTAGCATTTGAAACACTTTGTGCCTCTTCAGGCTCCATCTCTATTTCCAATAGCTGTTCAAATGCCTTTCTTACCAAACTTGGCTTTTTTCTTAAATATCGAAAGGCTATTCTGTCTTTTTCCGGGTGGTTTTTAAGCCATCCCTTTCCATGTCTGAGTAGTTTCTCAATTTCATCTTCTCCTACCCAATAGTGTTTATCCGCATCAAGTACCGGAATAAGGACATATATATGATTGAGCAGATCCTGAAGCCTGACTATTCCCTCAATTGAAACTGTATTATATCTGCTTTTTCCCCACTGTGGGAATTTATCATCCAATATGTACTCTTCCAAAGTAACCTTATATCCTAAAGGTTCAAAAATCCGGCTGATAATAGTATTGTCCCCCTTGCAGGGTAGCATCATTATTCTAGCTTGTAAGGGTAAAGCTTTTTCTACAAGTTCAGGTTTATCTTTGCACTTACCCGACATGGCTGTTCCAAACACTCTTGAAATTGCTACGCTCAAAAATGAAGAAGCAACATAAGGTCTATCATTTACATAGTCAAACAAACCTCCTCTAGATCCAATTTTTCCCCTTGCAAGGTCTATAGGGTTAATATCTAACAAAAGAACAGCTGTGCACCTTTCTTTTGAGACTTCTGGATAAAATATATGTGCTTTCCCGTAATTTAGTTTAAATGTTTGTGGTCTTGATGGATTTTTGTGCAAAAGATACCCCAAATCTGTTGCTGGCGTTTGTGTATATGTAATGCTCAACAGCATATTTTATACCCCCTTACTGTAAAATTTCACTTCTAATCTGCTATATCTGTCCTGTTTAATTATTATGGCATTTATTAAGGACTCTAGGATGCCTCTTTTAAGAGAATTTGAATCTCTTTATGCTAATAAAAGGGAATTTAAAATCCCCTTTATTAGATTTCACCATAAGAATCTTTCCGTTTTTTACGGCAATTCCCTTAACTGCTTCTCTCAAATTAACTTTTCTTTTTATATCATATATTTCTTTTATTCCAAATTCAAGTTGAAATAACATTTTTCTTTTCCTCCTTATTCACTATATATTCAATATATCAAAATAACAAACAGTTATATAGATAGCATATTAGTACACTTTAAAAATCAAATACACTAATTTATAAAAGTATAATCTGCAGATTAATTGTCATTGGTTTTTGAAGGATAAAAAATTAAAATTTTCATAAAAAGATAAAGGATTTTATTAATTTGTATAGAATTAACTTATGTAAAAAATCATAAACTTCAACGGGAGATAAATTGGCCATGAGATATTTGGGAACATATTCGCAAAAGAGTGAAAGTAAACTGGAGTTGATTTTTAGTATAAAAAATGGTAGTGAAAAAAGAAGCGAACAATGGAAAATAGATATATCAAATAAT
>JAAYTS010000320.1 GCA_012517995.1 Clostridium sp. | reverse complement strand
TGCACAATGTGTCACAATGTGATAAAATTAATGTATCATAAGCAAAGGTGATGATGCCGTGAGACTACAAATATCACAGTCAAAAAACGCCACTTCTTATTACGTAGTGAAAACCGTTAAAATAAACGGCAAAAAAACAAATAAGATTCATAAAAAACTCGGAACCCATGAAGAACTAAAGGGCAAACTCGGCGATGATAAGGATCCTCGCGAATGGGCCGAAGAATATGTCAGGCAACTAAATCGTAAGTTGGAAGAAGGTAAAGAACCAGATGTTATCGTTAAATATTCACCTCGAAAGCAAATAGATAAGGACGTGCAACGCATATTCAACGGTGGTTATCTTTTCTTACAGCAGATATTCCATGAGCTTAAATTACATAAACTCTGCAAAGAAATTTCTCAAAGGTATAAATTTAAGTTTAATTTGGATTCCATTCTCTCCAGACTGGTTTACGGCAGGATACTGTTTCCTTTATCAAAGCTGGCAACATACGAAGAATCCAAAAAATTTATCGAGCAACCAGATTTTAAACCGCATCAAACATACAGAGCACTAGGGTACCTGGCCAAAGAAGTAGATTTAGTTCAAAGCTTTTTATACAAAAACAGCCTTAAGATTTCAACAAGAAATACTGGAATACTTTACTATGACTGCACCAACTTTTATTTCGAAATAGAGGAAGAAGACGGAAAGAAGCAGTATGGAGCAAGCAAAGACCACAAACCCAACCCTATCATACAAATGGGTTTATTCATGGACGGAGACGGTATTCCTCTCGCTTTCAGTCTCTTTGACGGGAATATGAATGAACAACTGACATTAAAGCCGCTGGAAAAGAAAATCTTGTCCGACTTTGAGCTTTCCAGGTTCGTTGTTTGTACCGATGCGGGTCTTTCGTCGGAAGCCAATCGAAAGTTTAATGACAAGGACGGACGTGCTTTTATTACCACTCAATCCATCAAAAAGCTTAAGGCATACCTTAAAGAATGGGCTCTTGAACCGACTGGTTGGAAACTCACCGGAACTGACGATATTTATGATATTTCCAAACTTGATGAGATGATAGAAAAAACCGATGAAAAAAACAAAGAAAAATTACGTTCCATGGTATTCTATAAAGAACGCTGGATTAAAGAAAACGATCTCGAACAGAGACTGATAGTGACATACTGTATCAGATACAGGGATTATCAGCGAAGTATCCGCAATTCTCAAATAGATCGTGCCAATAAGATAATAGATGAAAATCCGAGCGTCATAAAAAAACCCAGGCAAAACGATTGCAAAAGATTTATCAAAAAGACCAACGTAACGTCGGATGGCGAAGTTGCGGATAAGGAATTATACAGTATCGATACTACTTTAATAAAGAGAGAAACTGCTTATGATGGGTTTTATGGAGTCTGCACGAATTTGGAAGATGATATTTCCGAGATTATCAAGATAAATCGGCGAAGGTGGGAAATCGAAGAATGCTTCAGGATAATGAAAAGCGAATTCGAGGCAAGGCCTGTATATCTAACAAGAGAAGATAGGATAGAAGCACATTTTATTACCTGTTTTATAGCATTGATCGTTTACAGACTCCTGGAAAAAAGACTAAATGAAAAATTCACTTGTCATGAAATTATTAGAGAATTAAGAGAAATGAATTTTAAGAAGATAGAAGGAGAAGGCTATGAGCCGGTATATACGAGAACAGACTTTACCGATGCATTACACGAAGTTTTTGGTTTTCATACGGATTATGAAATTGTAACCATGAAGCAAATGAAAAAAATTTTTAAAATCACTAAATGCAAATGACATTGTGCCATTTTTTTATTAAACAAAAAAGCTTGAAAGCCAGTGATCTCAACGGGTTTCAAACTTTTTATTCTTCGCAAGTGTCAAAGAC
>JAAYTS010000284.1 GCA_012517995.1 Clostridium sp. | reverse complement strand
GTCTGTAGGAGCCACCATGACCCATGATGTATTCCTTAAAGGTCAGACCCTGGGTATAGTAGTTGGCGGATTTCTGGCCTTTGCAATAAGCATAGCCGGTGGAATCCTTGCTACAAAGGTTTACAATATGTTTAGCAAGAAAAAGATCAATCCCCTTGTCGGGGCATGCGGTCTGAGTGCCGTTCCAATGGCATCGAGGGTTGCAAATGAAGTGGCATTGAAACATGACAAGAACAATCACATTTTGATGTATTGTATGGCGCCCAATATCTCGGGTGTAATCGGTTCGGCAGTAGCAGCCGGAGTGCTGATTTCAATGCTTCAGTAACATTGTGTTCGTTTGAGTTTTCTTCATAGACAGCGCTCCACTTGCGGGAGCGCTTTCTTTTTGTAGCTTTGTGAAAAATGCTGCAATTTGAGACAGAAACACTTTGAAGCGATAAAGGCCCTTGCCTCTGAGGAAGCATTCAATCCCGGGGCATACGATATCAATTGGCAGGATCCTGCGGAGCTTGATGCCTTCGTACTGCTTGCCGAGCAGGGTGGGGTGGTATCCTGGTGTTTCCATCGTCTGATGCAGCAAGGGCAGGGCGAACAACTTCCCTTTCTTGTAGCCCGTCTTAAAAAGCGCTATCTGGCAATTTTGGTAGATAATCAGCAGCGACTCCAACTATATAAGCATCTTAAGCAGCTGTTTGGCGACAATAACATTCCCTTTGCACTTTTGAAGGGCATGGCCCTTGCCTTTACTGTTTATCCCCATGAAGCCCTGCGGCCCATGGGTGACCTTGACATCCTTGTTCCCGCTGACAAAGTGTTGCAGGCCCGTGACCTTCTGATACATAATGGAGCGCGCAGCACCCATGTTCCTATCAGCGCCTGGCATGAAATGCACAACGCTCATGTAAGGCCTCTGGTATTGCCCCCTTACAGGTATATGATAGAGCTGCACTCCAGGCTATATGCAGACGGCAGTTACCTCCTGCCCAAAACAGCAAGGTGGGAAGACATGGTTTGTCAGAAGGCAGGTTCACTTGGCACCTTTAGCGTGATGAGCGATCCGTGGCTGCTGTATCACCTGTGTACCCACCTTTATTATGGTTATGAGATGGGCGGACTGCGCCTTGGCTGGCTGATAGATATAGCGAGGGTGTTGGAGCAGTCGGATGATGTAGCAGCCTTAGTAAGAGCTACACTGGCAATACACAAGCCTGGGCGTAAGGCCGTGTTGAGAGCCTTGGGGTGGTCAGCACAATTTACAGGATATAGAGTAAGAGAAAGTCTTAAAGAGTGGAGCAGCAGTTTTATACAGGAACCTTCAATCAAGCTCTATATGTCGGCAAAAGGTGAAGAAGCCCTTCACCGTCGCATAGTGTTGCAGCAACTGCTGCACTCGGGGGGGCTCCGCAACAAAGTAGCAGGATTGTGGCATCAGGTCTTTCCGTCGCGTGAGTATATGCGGCATTACTTCGGGGAAGGTCCCTTGTGGAAGCAGCACCTCCGCCGCCTCACTTCTTAGTAATAAACTCAATAATCTCCGGATCATCGGGAGTGGTACGGGGCGATATAACGCTCACCAGAGAGCCATTCTCGTCGATAAGAAACTTCTGGAAGTTCCATTGCACCTTTGAGTCGCTCACCCCGTTGAGTTTCTTGTCCGTAAGCCACTTATAGAGTGGGTGGATATCTTTGCCTTTGACAGAAATCTTTTCCATCATCGGGAAGGTGACTCCGTAGTTGAGTTTACAGAATTCAGCAATTTCCTCGGCAGTACCCGGTTCCTGATTCAGAAAGTTGTTTGCCGGGAATCCCAGGATCACAAAGTTCTCACCACCGTATGTTTCCCACAGTTGCTGCAACTGCTCATATTGGCCGGTAAACCCGCATTTGCTGGCCGTGT
>JAAYTS010000133.1 GCA_012517995.1 Clostridium sp. | reverse complement strand
TTTTTAATTTCTTTTAAAAACTCTTCTGTATTAACTACCCTCTTTTCCTTCGCTTCAGATAAAAGTGCCAAGTCTTTTGTCATTATACCTTTTTCTATTGTGCCAATAGATGCTTTTTCAAGCTTGTCTGCAAACTCTACAAGTTCATCTATTTTGTCAAGTTCTCCACGTTTTCTAAGGGCCCCGGTCCATGCAAATATAGTAGCCATTGAATTTGTAGATGTTTCTTCACCTTTTAAGTGTTTGTAGTAATGTCTTGTAACTGTGCCATGGGCAGCTTCGTACTCATACTTTCCATCAGGAGAAACTAAAACTGAAGTCATCATAGCCAGGCTTCCAAAGGCAGATGCCACCATGTCGGACATAACATCTCCATCATAGTTTTTACATGCCCATAGCATTCCACCTTCGGATCTAACAATACGTGCAACAACATCGTCAATTAGTGTATAAAAATATTCAATATTATTAGCTTCAAATTTATCTTTGTATTCAGCTTCATAAATTTCAGCAAATATATCTTTAAATCTATGGTCATAAGTCTTTGAAATTGTATCTTTAGTAGAAAACCATAAGTCTATTTTTTGATCAAGAGCATAATTAAAACAAGCCCTTGCAAAACTTCTAATGGACTTATCTGTATTGTGCATACCAAGAATAACACCTGAATCATCGAATTCATGAATTGTTTTTTTGGTAACTTCACCATTTTCAGATGTAAAAACAAGCTCTGCCTTTCCTGCTGTTGCTACTCCAATCTCAACATCCTTATATATGTCACCATATGCATGTCTTGCAATTATTATAGGCTTTTTCCATGTTTTAACAAAAGGTTTTATGCTATTTGTTACTATTGGGGCACGAAATACAGTCCCATCTAATATTGACCTTATTGTTCCATTTGGACTTTTCCACATTTCTTTCAAATTATATTCTTCAACCCTTTGAGCATTAGGAGTAATTGTTGCACATTTTACTCCCACACCATACTTTTTTATAGCATTAGCTGAATCAATTGTTATCTGGTCATCTGTCCCATCTCTCTCCTTAAGGGCTAAATCATAGTACTCTGTTTTTAAATCCACATATGGCTCTAAAAGAATATCCTTTATCATTTTCCATATGACCCGCGTCATTTCATCCCCGTCTATTTCAACTAACGGAGTGCTCATTTTTATTTTACTCATTATTATTTTTCCTCCCTGCATATTTTTTATATAAAACTTATATAAAACATGTTATTTAAATCCCCTATCATTTTAAATTAAATTCTTATATTAATCAAGGAACAACCTAGAATTCATTACACATGTATTCTAAGAGCCTTAAATTCACCTGACATTTCAAAATCCCCCATGGCAGCAGGTATAAATACAGAGTCCCCTTTTTTTATTTTTTCACTGCCACTTTTATAATTAATTTGGCATTCCCCATCTAAAACAACATATACTATAAATTTTGAACCATCAGCCCTATCAAAAACTTTCCCTTCCACATAATATTTTTCAATTACAAAATATTCATTATTAATTAATTCTGATCTTTTAACCCCATCATTTATTAAAATGCACTCTTCTTTTATTTTGTCAGCTTTTTTGCTTTTTTCAAAATCTATAACTTCTATAGCCTTGTCTATATGTAATTCTCTGGTTTTGCCATTCTTATCAACTCTGTTATAGTCATATATCCTAAATGTGAGGTTGGAATTCTGTTGAACTTCTGCCAGCAGTATTCCCTCTCCAATGGCATGTACTACACCTGCTGGGATATATATTGTATCTCCTGGGGAAACCTCTATAAAATTAAGACAATCTTCAACGGTACCTTCTTTGACACTTTTTATAAATTTATCCCTGTCCACATCTTCCTTTACTCCATATATAAGTTTTGCACCAGGCTTGGCCTCTAGAATATGCCACATTTCATTTTTGCCAAAGTCACTGCTTCCTATTAATTTTGCATATTCATCATCAGGATGTACCTGAACAGATAATTTGTCATTAGCATCAATGAGCTTAATAAGAAGGGGAAATTTCTCTATGTACTTTTGTGGTATGTACTTTCCCATTATATCTTCTGGATGTGTTTTAATTATCTGACCCAAAGGTAATCCTTTATATTCTCCATTTTTAATAATACTATTTCCATCAGGATGGCAGGAAACTTCCCAGCTTTCAGCCACATTTCCTGAAAAATCTTTATTGTATTTTTTTAAATTTTCACCACCCCAGATATAGTCTTTATATACAGGTCTGAACTTAAAAGGATACATCATAACAACACTCCTTTCTTAAAGATATTCATATGTCTAAGTATGTTACTATATCCAATAAATACAGACTCACAGCCGTGCAGCCTTCAACCTCTACACAATCTGTTAAATTCATACTCAAAGTCAGAAAATCTTCAGTATATTACATTGAAATGCTTTAAAATAATCTTTATAATTTAAATAAAACTATTTTTATTTTTGGAGGAAAGTATGAGTAAAAAAGTAACTATGGAATCTATTGCTAAAAAACTTGGCATAACTAAAAACACCGTGTCTTTAGCCCTAAGAAACATGCCTGGAGTTAGTGAAGAAACACGCAGGCTTGTTATTAAAACTGCCCAAGAAAGTGGCTATGAATATAAAGGTTCTTCAAATAAAAAATCTAAAACTAAAAATATTTGCCTCATGCTTTCAGACGATACAAGAAGCTCTGTTGGCTTCTTTTCTTTTATACAATATGGCATTGAATCTGAAGCCAAAAAAAACAATTTAAACACCATACTTTATTGTTTCAATGAAAGCAAAGACTTTGAAGTACCCTTATCTATAAAAGATGGTATAATTTCAGGCATAATAACCCTTGGAAGACTTTCTGAAAAAACTTTAAAATCCATTATTGATCTTAATCTGCCCCTTGTTGTAATTGACCACTATTTTGACAATATTAATGCCAGCTACATACTTAGCGATAACGTATCAGGAGGCTATATTGCCACAGAGTATTTAATTAAATCAGGTCACAGGGAAATTGGCTTTTGCGGAAATATTTTTTCATCCTCAAGCTTTTTTGACAGATACCTTGGTTATTTAAAAGCTTTAACCCAATATAAAATACCTTTTAATCCCCTTTACTCAATAATAAATATGTCCATGGCAGAAACAGCAGATCATGATATGGTAATTAAAAAATTAAAAGAACTTCCAAAGCTTCCAACTGCCTTCTTTTGCTGCAATGACATTGAAGCTATAACAATAATAAAAGGTTTGTCTTCAATGGACTTAAAAATACCAGAGGATATATCCATTATTGGATTTGACGATATTGAATTGTCAAAGAACATTTCACCAGAACTAACTACTATGCATATTCACAAGGAACTTTTAGGAGAAAAAGCTGTTAGAACGCTTATTTTACAAATGACACAAAAAAATTATACAAAAGAAAAAATATTACTGTCAGCAGATTTAACAGAAAGACAATCTGTTAAAAAAATAATGAATCAATCCTTAAGGTGAGGATTCCCCACCTTAAAGATGATATTTAAATAGACTAATTCACTTTTTTAATGCTTTTTTGTACAAATCAATATATTCTTTAGCTGATTTTTCCCAACTAAAATCTTCTGACATACCATTATACATTAAATACTCCCATGTTCCTCTGTGATAATAGTAGTGTACAGCCTGTTTAACTGCAAATAGCATGTCATGTGCATTATATCTTTTAAAAGTAAATCCATTTCCTTTTTGAGTAATCTCATTATACTGTGTTACAGTATCCTTTAATCCTCCTGTTTCTCTTACAATAGGTATTGTACCATATCTTAAACTGAACATCTGACTTAGACCACAAGGTTCAAATAATGATGGCATCAAAAACATATCAGAACCTGCATATATTCTCTGTGCAAGCAATGCATCATATTTTAAATTAACAGAAAGCTTCTTAGGATATTTCCCCTCATAATGCTTTAACATTTCTTCATATTTTCTTTCACCTGCCCCAAGAATTATAAGCTGGATATCCATTTTTAAAAGTTCTTCCATTACAAAATCTATAAGGTCAAAACCTTTTTGGTCAACTAATCTTGATATAATACCTATAATGGGTATATCAATTCTTTCGTCAAATCCAACTGTTTTTTGAAGCATATGCCTGTTTACAAGCTTCCCTTCCATATTGTCTTTGCTAAAGTTTTCAAAAATCCTTTCATCTGTAGCAGGATCATTTCTTTCCATATCAATACCATTTAAAATACCATAAAGGTCTTGGGATCTTGCATTTAAAATGCTATTTAAGTTTTCACCATAAAAATCAGTCTTAATCTCTTCTGCGTAAGTTTTGCTCACTGTGTTTATAATATCAGAATACGCCACACCTGCTTTTAAGTAGTTTACTTTATCATAAAACTCTATTCCATCAGCTGTGAAATACTCCCACGAAAGTCCTAATAATTCTCCTAACACTTCTTTTGGGAAAACCCCTTGATATTTAAGATTATGTATTGTATAGACGGTTTTTATGTTTTGATAAAACTCCAAATGCTTGTAATGTGCATTAAGGAGTATACTAACTACTCCTGTTTGCCAGTCATTACAGTGAATAATATCTGGTTTAAAATCAACAACAGGCAAAAATTCTATTATGGCTTTGCAAAAAAAGGCAAACCTCTCTGCTTCGTCATCATATCCATAATATCCATCCCTGCCAAAATAATATTCATTGTCTAAAAAATAATAAATAACCCCGTCCTGTTCCAACTTCAAAATAGCACAAAATTGATGTCTCCATGAAACGTCAACATATACGTAGCCCATATATTCCATTTTGTCAACATACTCTTTAGGTATGTTTTTGTACTTAGGCATTACCACTCTTATATCCTGCCCTAAACTACTTAATGCTTTAGGAAGAGAAGCAGCTACATCAGCCAATCCTCCTGTTTTTGCAAATGGATCAACTTCTGATGATGCAAAAAGAACTTTGTTTTTTTTCATAAAAGACCTCCTGCGTATTTTTTTAATGGTTAACTTGATTTACCTTTAAAAGGTAGGTTTTTTTGACGTGCTATTTTTATTATTAATATTGCCTCACTTATATATTATAATTAAACATTTCAAATAAGTAAAATTATTTTTACAAAAATTATAAACATTTTTATTTAAAATATTAATAATAAATTTCTCACTTATCTTTATACTAATAAAATAATATATATTAATTATTTGGAGGCTTTAAAATGGAAGCAAATAAAAAATGGGATTTGGCAGCTTTAGCATCAATACCATTAATTATGACTCTTGGCGGTTCAATGTTAATACCTATACTGCCAACTATTGAAAAAGAATTAAATATAACTAAATTTCAGTCAAGTTTAATAATAACAGTACACTCCTTTGCTTCTATACTTTTAGTACCTGTTGCAGGCTATCTTTCGGACAAACTGGGAAGGAAAAAAATAATAGTGCCAAGCCTTATTATAACAAGTATCGGTGGAATTATTTCAGGTTTAGCAGCCTGGCTTATGCCAAAATCTTTTTGGATAATAATTGCAGGACGTTTAATTCAAGGAATAGGTGCTTCAGGAGCTTTTCCTGTAGTGATACCAACTGTAGGAGACATGTTCAAAGAAGATGCTGACGTAAGCAAAGGACTTGGTATCATAGAAACTTCAAATACATTTGGAAAAGTGGTAAGCCCCATATTAGGAGCTGCCTTAGCAGCTATTTTATGGTTTATTCCCTTTTTTGCAATTTCTTTTTTTGCAATAATATCAGTTTTTCTCGTTGCTTTTTTAGTGAAAACCCCTAATGAAAAAGATAAGGAGGAAAATGATAATTTTAGAGTGTTTGTAAAAAAGACAAAAGATATATTAAAAAAAGAAGGACGCTGGCTTTCAGGTATTTTTTCAGGAGGTTTTATAACTACCTTTATACTTTTTGGGCTTCTATTCTTTTTTTCTTCAGTTTTAGAAGACACTCACGGCATAAAAGGTATTCCACGGGGTCTTATTGTTGCCATTCCCCTTTTAACCCTTTGTTCCACCTCTTTTATCATTGGAAAAATTATTGGAAAAGAAAAATACTTAATGAAATGGATAATAGTTTTTGGAAACATATTAGCTATAACTTCCCTTATTGCTTTGAATCTTTGGAATAATCTAATATATTTAACCACAGTCCTTTCTTTTGCAACAATAGGTATCGGCGCCATTCTTCCATGCCTTGATGCACTGGTAACAGAAGGTATAGAAAAACTGCACCGTGGAACAATAACAGCATTATATAGCAGTATGAGACTTCTTGGTGTGGCTCTGGGCCCTCCTATAGCAGCTTTGCTCATAAAATCTGGTACTATGGCTGTCTTTTATAGTTTTGCCGGAGCAAATGCAGTAGCAATTATTTTAACACTTTTACTTATAAAACCTAAAAAACCTTATCCTAAACCTGCATAATCTTTTATCATTTTAACTAAAGCTAAACACTAAAATAAATTTAAGGTGGAATAAAAATTCCACCTTAAATTTATAAGCAAAATGAAAATTTTAGTTAATACTTGTTTGAAGGCTGACATCAAAATTCCTTATATCTGATGCCATTTTTATAGATAGACGTAAAAATGTTATAAAAGCTATTATAATGGCTAATAGACTAATTTGTGTTATTCTTTTTCTTATACCTGCTATATGGCTGGCTGCAACTTTTTTCTCGATTCCATTAGCCCACATTCCAATTATTTTGCCTTCACTGTCTTTAATTGGTGTATATTTTGTAATGTACTTTTTGCCTGCAATAGAAGTTTCTGATATGTATTCATTCCCCTTTTTTAAAACATTTTCTATAACTTTATTAGATGCTTTAGCACCTATCGGTCTTGTTCCATCAGCTTTTAAAATATTTGTAGAAACTATGGTATCCCCCATAAAAACAGTTAAAAAGGAATTTGTACTAGAACTGATTCTATCTACTATATCATAGTTTTCATACATATAAGCATGTCCTTTATACAACATACTACTTTCAATTGACCAATCACCTTCATATATCTCATCAATCAACATATACCCTAATTCTGAATTAACTGTCAGTTTGTCTTGTATATTATCATTTTCAAGTGTATTAACAACATTACCAACAGTAAAACCTTGTATAACAAACCAAATCAAAAAGAATGTAACTGTTAACAATAAAGACATCGTTAAAACTTTCCTCTGTGTTCTATCACCACTAGAGTCAGATTCAATAAAGGAAACCTTAAGAGTATCTATATCGCTAAGATACTTTTTTGAATATAGCAATAATATTATACAGCCTAAAATACCGCAAAGTAAAGAAACTACAACAATGGAAGCTCTCATTGTCAATATTTGTTTTGCCTGGTCGCCAACATAAGTTTTGGGTATAGCTACAGACCACATTCCAATTATTCTATCCTCACTATTTTTTATGGGGATGTATTTTACAATGTGTTTTTCACCAAGAATATTTTCTACCCCTCTATACACAGAGCCATTTTCCAAAACCTTTTTTGCTATCTCCCCTGACACTTTTTCTCCAACAACTCTCTCTCCTTCACTATCTAATATGTTGGTTGTTACTATTTCATCTTTAAGATATATGGTTGCAAGGGCATTTATCTTTTTTTTAACTTCATCTACAATCCCAAAATTATAACTCACCAAATTTTCCCCTTTAAATAACCTGCCGTCTTTAACATTCCAATCACCATCATGTTTGCTTTCAATAACATCAAGACCAAATGCTGAAATAGAATCTAATTTTTCAAACATATTGTCTTCTATTAAATTATTAACCCTGTTGTCTGTAACAAAAAAGATGGTGGCTGTAAATAACATAATGATAGCAATAGAAACCCTCAGCAATTTTTTTCTCAACCTAGGCTTTTTTTTCATTCCCACATCTCCTCCCACACAAAACATAACATTATTTTTTAATAAATTTTATCTATAATCCCCTAGAAATGCATTTGTTTTAAAATATCCATTATTAAGGCGTCCTTTTAGAACAGTAAATTATATTTTTTATATTTTACCTCAAACATAATACTACACTATGTAGAAAAATTTTGCAATACTTTTTTTAAAATCATCTTTTTAAAACCAATTCCAAGGAGCTTTATCAGGAGGATTACATTTAAATGTTACATTTTTTTTGGTTGTGGGATGAATAAAACTTATTTCATTAGACCATAATGCTATTTGCTGACCAGGAGAATTAACACCTCTTCCATATTTCTGATCCCCATATAAGAAATGACCTGCATTTGAGAATTGAACTCTTATTTGATGTGCCCTTCCAGTGTGTAAATTTATCTTTACCAAACTAAAATTTCTGCTTTCACTTAAAACATTGTACTCTAAATAAGCATATTTAGCTCCTTTTGTGTTTTTATCCACTACATTTACAATATTGGTGTTTTTGTTTTTTAACAAATAGTCTTCCATTTTACCTTTCTTGTCTTTTAAAATACCATGAACCACAGCTAAATATGTTTTATAAAACTCCCTTTTTCTGATGGCATCAGAAAGCCTTGATGCAGCTTTAGAAGTTCGTGCAAACACCATTATACCCCCTGTTGGACGGTCTAATCTGTGAACAAGGCCCAAATATACATTGCCAGGCTTATTGTACTTTTCTTTTATATATTTTTTTAAAACTGTCAACAAATCCTCATCATTTGTAGAATCCCTTTGAACAGGCATATTAACAGGTTTTTTTACCACCAATAGGTGGTTGTCTTCATAAATTACATCTGTTGTACTTTCCCAAAGCATCATTTTGCCTCCCATCGTCCATAAATACCACAAGGCAAAATAACACCTGTCTTAGTGGCAGGAATTCCTACTTCCCCACAAGAAACACTGCCTTTATACTTCTTTTGAACTGTCATTTTAAGAATATTTGAAATAACTGTTGGTGAAAAACCTGTTGTATATGAGTTTACCAAAAAAAATAAAGGATTTGGGGACAAAACTTTCAAACACTCTTCCACAAACATAAAAAGCGAATCTTCTATCTTCCACAACTCACCTTTTGGACCTCTTCCGTAAGAAGGCGGATCCATAATTATGGCATCATATTTATTTCCCCGACGCTGTTCTCTTTTAACAAATTTAATAACATCATCAACTATAAACCGAACTGGCTTATCTGAAAGACGGGACAAGAAAAGATTTTCCTTTGCCCACTGTACCATTCCTTTAGCAGCATCAACATGACACACAGAAGCTCCTGCATATGCTGCTGCAACAGTGGCTCCACCTGTATAAGCAAAAAGATTTAAAACATTAATCTTTCTTTGGGAAGATCTTATTTTTTCTATTATCCAGTCCCAGTTAACTGCCTGTTCAGGAAAAATTCCAGTATGCTTAAACCCTGTTGGTTCTACAAAAAATGAAAGTTCCTTATATGAAATTTTCCACCTTAAAGGCAGCCTCTTTTTAAAACTCCATTGTCCCCCGCCTTTTGAACTTCTATGATATGTAGCATCTGCTTTTTTCCACAATCCTGCCTCATCTTTGACAGGCCAGATAATTTGAGGATCTGGCCTTCTTAAAATATATTTACCCCATCTTTCTAACTTTTCACCATTACCAGTATCTATAAGTTCATAATCTTTCCACTCTTTTGCAATTAACACAATTACTCCTCCATAAAATATATTACTATAAATCCTTCTCAGTTTTCTCTAAAACCGCTCTTTGAGCTTCTTCAATTGCCAACTGACAAAAATATTCCTGACAATTTAATTTTTCTTTTTTATTCACTTTTGCATAATCCCCATCTTTATCTAACATTCTACCTTTTTCAGTATCTCTCATGCAAGCATCTAATATCCTGATTAATCTCTTTTTTATATCAGCATCTTCTATGGGAAATAGTATTTCAACCCTGCGGTTAAGATTTCTTCCCATCCAATCTGCACTTGACAAGAAAAGCAACTCATCCCCATCATTATAAAAATAATATATCCTCCGATGCTCTAAAAAGCGACCAACTATGCTCTTTACCCTGATTCTTTCACTGAGGCCTTTAATACCTGGTCTTAGACAACAAATGCCTCTTACTATCAAATCAATTTCAACTCCAGCTTGAGAAGCTTTATAAAGCTCATTTATTATTCCTTCATCCACAAGAGAATTTAAATTAGCAATTATTCTGGCTTTCTTTCCATTTTGGGCATTTTCGGCTTCCTGACGTATAAGTTTTTCAAATTTTTTTCTCAATGTAACAGGTGCAACAGCCAATTTATACATTCTATTTAGCTTCGAGTACCCTGACAACATATTAAAAATTGCCGATGCATCTGCTCCAAAATAAGGATTTGATGTAAACAGCCCTAAATCTGTATAAATTTTTGCCGTTATATCATTGTAATTGCCAGTACTCATGTGAACATATCTTTTTATACCATCTTCTTCTTTTCTCACCACTAAAAGTATTTTGCAATGAGTCTTTAAACCCACAAGTCCGTATATTACATGGCATCCAGCCATTTCAAGGCGTTTTGCCCATATAATATTGTTTTGTTCATCAAATCTGGCTTTAAGCTCCACCAATACTGTAACTTGCTTTCCATTTTCGGCAGCCTGGGCTAATGCCTCCACAATAGGTGAATTACCACTTACCCTATACAAAGTTTGTTTTATCGCCAAAACATTAGGGTCATTGGCTGCCTGCCTTACAAATTCAATTACAGGGTCAAAGGACTGATAGGGATGATGAAGAAGTATATCCTTTTGCGAAATCACACTAAAAATATCTTCTTTGCCAATCAGCTCTGGAACTGGCTGTGGCACATACATTGGATACTTTAGGTGGTCATATCCTTCTATTGAGTTAACTTTCATTAATAAAGTCAAATCCAAAGGACCATTTATTTCATAAACAGTTTCCCTTGGCACTTCAAATTCTCTAATTAGTATTTCTAAAAGTTCTGGTAACATACCATCCTCAATCTCCAGCCTTATAACCATTCCCCATTTTCTTTTTTTAATATACTGCTGGATGGCTTCTAAAAGGTCATCTGCCTCCTCCTCATTAAGTCCCTGGTCGGTATTTCTGGTAATACGGTAACAAGCCATTGTTATAATATTGTGTCCCTCAAAAATAGTCTTAATGTACATTTTTATTATGTCTTCCAGCAATATAAAACACTTTTCCCCATCTTCTCCCGGAAGCTCAACAATCCTGTCTAAAACTGAAGGAACCTGAACCGTTGCAAATATTGGTCCTTCATTCTCTTCCTTATTTTCAAGAAGCAATGCTATATTAAGACTTTGATTTAAAACAAGAGGAAAAGGTCTGCTCCTGTCCACCACCATTGGTGTAAGCACAGGATAAATGGTGTTGTAAAAAAATGTCTCAACAAATTCTCTTTGCTTTTCATTAAGTTTTTTAGGTTTTAATATAATAATTTTTTCTTTTTTTAGGCTGGGTATTATAGAATTATTGTAACAGCTGTATTGATCCTTTATCATTTTATGAACCCTAAGAGCTATCAAATCAATCTGCTCTCTTGGAGTAAAGCCTGCAATATCAGGTTCATTAAACCCTGCCTGCACCTGATCAAACAGCGTTGCTACCCTAACCATAAAAAACTCATCAAGGTTTGAACTTACAATTGACAAAAATTTAAGCCTCTCCAAAATTGGATTGGTATTTTTTTTGCATGCTTCATTAAGCACTCTCTCATTAAACTCAAGCCAGCTTAGTTCTCTATTAAAATAATTTGTATTTAATTTATATTCAACTTTTTTCATAAAAGCATCAACCCCTACGTCTAATAACAGGTTTATATCCCATTACCTCTTCAAAAAAATCAGCGTTGCTTGCAAAACTCCACTCTTCTAACATAATATCTTCATCTGACCATACATCAAAGTACAACTGCCTTGAGCGCTTATTAATTTCTATCTTCTTTATTTTTTGCTTATGTGAAATATCCAAAGCTTCAGCCATCCTCAAAATTACTGTAAGCTTTGACACAATTATTTTTTCTCTGGCATTAAGAACATAATAATTATCATGTGATAAATCAGGAATTTCATCACTGTGATATCTTGCTATATTTGCAACAATATTTAGTTCACTGTCTGACAGAGCCATAATATCTTGAAAACGGATTATATTATAAGAATGTGCATCATGCTTGTTATGGTTCACATACTTTCCTACATCATGGAGTATAGCTGCCACCCTCAAATAGAGTTTTTCCGTTTCATCAAGAACATGAATGTCTTTTATTTGCTCAAATATAGACATTGAAATTTCTTCAATATATTTACTGTGAACTTCATCTATAGAATATTTCCTTCCAATATTCCAAACAGAAGTAATTATATCATTATACGTCTCTTTCTTTCCTGCAGTATTAAATCTGTCATCTATCATATCAACTAAAAGCCCGTGCCTTAACGATACCATAGGTGCATGTATGGTATTTGCATTGGTCATTTCTAAAAAACTGTTAAACAGTATTATAGAGGGCAAAAGAATTTCTGCATGATTTCTGGAAATTTCAAATTCCTCTATTATCTGGGGCGTTGTCAGTCTGTGAACTTTTTCGTATAAATTTTTAAGCTCTTCCTTTTTTATTTTAAACCTATTATCTTTTTTCTTAGAACACAACTTTATAATGGTTTTTAATTCTCCTCCAAGACCAACAAAACCTTTAATATTAAATCTAGGCAGTATTTGTTTCATAAAATCTATTCTGCTGTCAATAAACTCCTCCATTAATCCAGGAAAATCAAGAGTTCTTTTTTCAAGACTGGCTAAAATTTCCCTAAGCCTTAAAGAGCCAATCTTCAAATATTCAGTAAGTTTTAAATCCTCTTTGTCATATACTGAAATTTCCACGCCTCCTGAACGTATATCCATTACCAATACGCCTTTATCTGAAAATTTCATTTCATTAGACATATAATTTCTTATAGCTTTAGACATTAAAAAACGTTCCTGGGCATTATTAATTACTTCAACTTCTAAACCTGTTCTGGTTCTTATTTGGTCTAAAACATATTCCCTGTTTTCCGCTTCCCTTATCCCGCTTGTACTCACAACCCTGTAGTTTTTAAGTTTGTATTCTTTAATGACTTTTAAAAAACCTTTTAGGATCTTACAAGTATCATGAATTGACTGTACCTGGATCCTTCCATATGAAAAAGTGTCTCTACCTATGTGAGTCGGCATATACAAGTCTTCAAGAGGAACAATCTCTCCTTCTGATGTAACCTGTGCTATCATCATTCTAAGCGAATTAGACCCTACATCAATAGCAGCCATTACTTCATGTTTTTCTTTACACATAAAGGCTACATCCTTTCTTTTTTAAATTATTACCTTCTTAAAAATATGCCTTAATAATAATTTTGAGTATATTATATCACTTTATCTGTTATTTTTAAACTATCTCTTAACACTAGAAAATATACATATTTTTATTGTTCCATTTACAAAATACTATTATAAACTTATAATATAACTTACAAAGTACGTAAAATGTTGTTTTTCAATAGGAGGAAGCTGATGAAAAAAAAACCTTACAAAAAATTAAAATTATATGGTTTTAACAACCTGACAAAAACTTTAAGTTTTAACATATATGATATATGTTATGCTAAAGAACTTAATGACCGTAAAACTTATATTGACTATATTGACGAACAGTACAATGCTGAAAGACTAACTAAAATTTTAACAGATGTGGCATCAATAATCGGCGCTAATATTTTAAATATTGCAAGTCAGGATTATGAGCCTCAAGGAGCTAGTGTAACAATGCTTATCTCAGAAGAAAAGATTCTTGATACACCTGTTGAAGAAGCTCAAGCTGAATCCCCCGGTCCACTGCCGGAAACGGTGCTTGCACACCTTGACAAAAGTCATATTACTGTGCACACTTATCCAGAAAGTCACCCTGATGACGGTATCAGCACTTTCAGGGTAGATATTGATGTTTCCACATGTGGAAGAATATCACCCCTTAAGGCTTTAAACTACTTAATACACAGCTTTGATTCAGATATAATAACAATTGACTACAGGGTAAGAGGCTTTACAAGAGATATGTCAGGAAAAAAACTCTTTATTGATCATAAAATTAACTCAATACAAAATTATATATCCAGCGACACCAGGAATTTGTATCAAATGATTGATGTTAATGTATATCAAGAAAATATATTTCACACAAAGATGCTTTTAAAAGATTTTGATTTAGATAATTATCTTTTTGGAGTGTCAAAAAAAGACCTTAAACCCAGCGAGATAAGAAAAATAAATGCAAAGCTAAGAAAAGAAATGTCTGAAATATTTTACGGCAGAAATATTTGATTTTTTTACATTAATAAAAATTCACAAAGACTTAAAAAAAGTATAATCTTTGTGAAAAAACATAAAAACTTTTTAAATTACACTAAGGCATCATATATTTTTAACATTTTATCAACTATTCTTTTTTCATCACCACCAAGAATAGGTTTTATTATATTAAATGCCTGGGCTATTTTTTCTGCATCAAAACTTTTTGCATATGTACTAAAATGCCTGTTAAGGTTGTTACAGGTCTCTAAATACAATTTGCTTTTTGATGCCCTTGCTCCAAATGCTTCCCTGTTTTCTTCAGGCGTATACTGTGCTAATATATCTAGTATCTTACATGTATTGGCTAAAAGATTGGTTTTGTATATTCCATTTCTTTTGTTACCTTGTTGTTTATACAGTACTTCACCTATTTTTCCTGCAGCAAATATTCCATTTGCTACATTGTAAAGCATCTTGTATCCCCTCATATTTTCACCTCTTTTAAAACTCATTTTAGCAACTTCCGCCAAATACATATCCATATATAGTTTTAAAGCTAATGGCTTCCTTCTCATAATATGTGCAAAAGCTGTTCTTGGTTACTTTCTAAGCTAAATGTCTGTTAAATTCTAAAAGTTGAAGGGGCTAAAAGCCCCAAACCTTTGTTTTTATTTACATAATCAAAATCCCTAGTTGTTCTGATACATCTGCCACCCATATCCTTTAGTACATTCCTCTAATGTTTCACAGCCTGAGTCTCTCCATGGTTTTTTCACATTGTTGTTCATAAATACGTTGCTTAATACATCTCCACTTTCTGCTAAAACTTCGCATATGCAATCAATATCAACAAACTTTATGACAGATCTGTTCACACTAGCCACAAGCAAATTTCCCACAACAGCTTCAACACAAACTGTCTGCTTACATCCTGATCTAAGGACAATTACAACTTTTTCTCCTTTAAGAAGTTTAAGCAGCTTTTTTATATTGTCAGGAAATCCCTTACGGTTGTCAGATCCCAAAACATCACAATACATAGTACAAACCTCCCATAATAGTCTCTACTATATAATATGTCATAAATATTTTATTGCTACCTGTTACGTTTACTCGTTATGTTTATTATAGGAATTTCTTTATAATCAACAGTGCTAAAATAAGCATTCCATTAAAGTACCAATAATTAATTCCTCCTCTTTTATCTTTTTTAAAAAAATTTTTTACTGATTTATATCCAGACTCTATAAGGTAATTTATTTCATTTTCATCTAAATCAAAATCTAAAAAAGATATATCGGAAACATCTATATTGATAATATTTTGAGGATTAAAACTTACTTTCTCTGGTATACCAATGTGGTATAAATTAGAAATGATATTTTTAAGTATGTTAAAAGGATTTAGTCCTTTTAAAAATTTTTTCCCTTTTAATTTTATTCCTATAGCAGGTATGTCATAAGAATGTCCATAGCTATCTATATGATTATTTTCATTATCAATTAACCAAAATGGGAAACCATCAAACACTCCCCCATCCACAAAGTAATAATTTTTTTCTGCATTATTTGCTATCCCCTTAATCTCAACAGGTTTAAATACAAATGGCACACTTGTACTCATTCTC
Organism: Clostridium sp.; assembly: GCA_012517995.1. GTDB lineage: Bacteria > Bacillota > Clostridia > Acetivibrionales > Acetivibrionaceae > Herbivorax. The sequence continues at coordinate 29,076 of JAAYTS010000133.1, read as the reverse complement.
ACAGCCTTTGCCACTTCAAAATCATCAGGCTGTATGCCATAAAACTCCATATCATCAGGCAAAACCACAATTTTACCTCTGGTAGCATCCACCGCTGTCATTCTCATTTTGTACCCTCTTGGATTTACCTTGTCTGATAATCCTCTCCTTAAATCACCAAAGGTTCTTATCCCTTTTTTTATCAAAATATCATACATCCACTCTTCTAAATAGTCTCCATCAAAAAGATACCCTTGATTGCAAAACTTAATTATTTTTTTTATAATACTGCAACGCATATCATAAAAATTTAATTCATTAAATCCACTTTCACAACCCTCTTTTAATCTTTCCATAAATAAAAAAAATTCTTCACTTTCTTTATTTAAAACTCTTTGGTTTTGAATAAAATCTACATATTCTGATATCATAGGAATTCTTCTTACAATATCATCACCTTTAATTTTTTCAAAATTAAATTTATTTAAAATATCCATTAAGCTATGAGGACTATAACCTGATGCAAGAATACTTCCCACCATAGCCCCTGATGAAACTCCTGCTATATTTAAAATTTTCCATCCTTCCAAATCTAATGCCTTAAGGGCACCTACATATGCAATGCCTTTAACCCCCCCGCCGCTTAATATTAAATTTAAGCATTTGTTACCTTTAAACACCATTTACTACCCCTTTTCTATTTTATCTTATATATTTATATTTAAAAAAAATTAAACTTAGAATGTAACATTTTAAATACATAGGTAATATACTGTAATGAAAAAAACTAAAGTTTATTAAAAAGAAAGGATTGATTGAATGACTTATAATAATTTGAATAATACTCTTTCAGGCATCATGGGAAATATGGATAAAAAATCTTTCCAGGAGAATTTATCAAAGGCATTAGATATATTAAAAAACAGCAATGCAAATGAGCTTGCTAAACAAATAAACTCTGTATGCAGCTCAGATACACCAGATAAACAACGTTTAGAAAAATTAAATATTAATACAGAAGCAGTAAAAAATATTAACCCTTCAGACTTAGAAAAACTCATTAATTACATAGACAGTCACGGAGACGAAATTAAAAGTAAGTTAGAGGATGCTATAAAATAATTAATTTCACAGTGAAAAATTATAAAAAACCAAAAATTTTTAAAATAATACGGGGGAATGTTTATGAGTGAAGACATGGACAAGAACATACAAAAAGCAATAGAAATAATAAGCAATCCTGAAACTTTAAATGGGCTTCTAAGTGTTTTGGGGAATGCTGGAAATAAACAGCAATCTAACAGGGAAACCTCAACTGATGCAAAAAATGAAAATATCTTTCCGTCAAAGGATACGTCAAAGGATATTGGGGAAAATACCCTTCTAACAAATGAAATAGGTGAAAATTTAGAGCTTTTACAAAGGGTTAAAGAGGCTGTGGGTGTATTAAATTCTAAAAAGGATCCCAGGATTAACCTTTTAAAAGCCATAACACCTTTTATGAACAAAAAAAGAAAAAAAGCAGTTAATGACTGCATACAGCTTTTAAGAGTTTCACAGCTTTTACCCACTATATTAAACATAAATAACTTAAATAAAAGTACATAAATAACTTAAAAAAAGTCCAGGGTTATAATCCCCCGGACTTTTTTTAGTTATTTTATATTATTTTTAATCTGCCCCTTGTATTTACCCCTCCTATTCCCTTTGTTCCTGAATAAGTACCCCTTACCGCCTGCTGGGGGGTTATAATTTGGTTTTGGGGTGTTGTGGCAATTCTAGAAACTAAGGTTACAGGATCTGTAGAATGTATCAATACTCTAGCTGGGGAGCTTGCATAAGTGGCACCTGCTGAGATAAGTGCTTCATAATAGGACTGGCATGCTCCTGCATATACAAACAAAGCATTAGAATCAGGCTGGTATGCCCTAGCTTCACTTACCGCCTGATGATAGTATCTTGAATATGTATAGCTTTCAAATGATTCAATATCAGTGGCATCCTTACGCAAGCCATCATGACCTGTAAAAACCACAATATCAGGATTATATTGACTCAGAAGGCTTCTGGCAACTTGCGGCTGTTCTGGTTCATCTATATATATTCCTATGGGGTTTAAACCCAAAATTTTATAATACATCATACTTGAATTTAAAAATTCTCTGCTCCCATCTATATGTAATATCTTCCCTGGCACCTTTCTCCTTCGCATATTTCTCATATCAAATAAATTTAAGCTTCTAGATAAGCTGTTAAAAAACTGTTGTTTTTTAAACATATAAATATTTCTTTCATTACTAAGCTTTACAATCCCAGGACTTACCTTTACTAAATCATCTTCATCTGAATCAGCTATTAATCTGGCAGTCAATCCCTTTAGCACATATCTTTCGCTTCTTTCATCCCCCTCCTCAATGTCAGAAATCACAAAGACAACATCTTTTCCATATGATTTTCTTGCAACAAAATCACCTACACCATATTCTGGCACTTTTAATCCCCCTTTTTCCAGGCTGAAATAGCCATTGAAAAATAACATAATACATAATATGCAGAAGCATTTGTTTTTGATAATGGAATTGGGGATGACTTTAAATTAGAAATTTATAAACATCACATGGTAACATTTTAAATATATATGAATATATTGTATTACCGCCCATGGTATTTTCATGTACATAACAATTTATTCAGAAAGGAGCGTATTAATATGTCTGATGACAGGATTTTCTCAGGAGTTGGTCCATCCCAGGGTGCAAGTGCAGCAGCTGCTGCCACTACCAAATGTTGTCCTTCAACTCCTGCATGTGGAGGTGTAGGCCCTTTTTCGGGAGGTTTTGATTTCTTACTTATTATTTTATTAATATTCCTTCTTTTTTACTTGCTTGGTTTTGGTGGTTTTGGAGGTTTTGCACTAGCAAACTAAGCACACACCAATTAATCAAAGGGGGAAAAATCCCCCTTTTTGCATTATCCTCAGATTTTATATGGTGAATTTATTTTTTTATTTTTTTGTAAAGGCAAATATTACATTTGTATAGTTGAATAATTTAGTGTTAACATAATATAAAAAGATGCTTATTTTAATCTGCTGCCAATGAAATTAATTTACAACAATCTGGTTTTACATAAAATTTAATATAATTTACTTCGTTGCATATAGGGGTGTTATTATTTATGACAAATTTAAAAGGTTTTAAAAGGTTTTTGGGAATTATTATTTTGTTGGTAGTTGTTTTTAACTTTCACGTAAAGGCTTTTGCACAATTTGAAACAGTGGCAGGTTCAGCTATTTTAATGGAAGCATCTACAGGGCAAATTCTCTATGAAAAAAATGCTGATGTTCCCCTTCCACCAGCTAGTATTACAAAAGTCATGACTCTTTTATTAGCTTTTGAAGCTCTAGAACAGGAATTGATTGACTGGAATGATGATGTAAGTATTTCTGAAAAAGCCTGGAGAATGGAAGGCTCAAAAATGTTTTTGCAAGTGGGAGATAAAGTGAAATTAAGTGATATAATAACAGGAATTTCAGTTGTCTCCGCTAATGATGGCTGTGTTGCACTAGCGGAACACCTATATGGCAGTGAAAATGCCTTTGTAAAGGTTATGAATCAAAGAGCAAAAGAACTTGGAATGACAAATAGTACATTTAAAAACGCAAGTGGTCTACCAAGTGATGGACATCTAATGAGTGCAAAGGATATAGCCATTTTATCACGCTATATAATAGAAAATTATCCTGAAATTTTAGAACTGGAATCACAAAGAGAATTTACCTACAATGATATAAGACAATTTAACCGCAATCCACTCCTGGGTGTTTTTGAAGGTGCTGATGGATTAAAAACAGGTTGGACTGATGAAGCTGGATACTGCCTTGTGGGAACTGCAAAACAGGAAGATATCAGAATGATATCTGTTGTTCTCAATACAAAAAACGAACAGGAAAGATCCGAAGCTTCTCAGGAACTTTTAACTTATGGATTTAGAAATTTTAAAATAAAAGATTTTATAGATGCTGGTGAAGTTGTTGAAAATCTCAATGTAAAAAATGGCAACATGCCAAGTGTACCATTGGTGGCTAATGACGACATTTCACTAGTAATACCTGTTTCCCGAGAAAAAGATATTGAAATAATAACCTCACTTGATGCCGAAACTGTAAAAGCGCCTGTTACAAAAGGGGAGGTTTTAGGGAAAATAGAAGTAGTACTTGATGATAAAGTATTAGCCAGCTCTGATATATCAGCATCTGAAGATGTTTCACGTTTAGGATTTTTTAAAATTTTATTTCGCAATATAATTAACTTTTTTAAATTCTTCTCTAAATAAAAGCCAAGCCTTCCAAATTTAAAATTACACTTCAAAAAGATATCAGGCGAATCTTCCCTTCGCCTGATATCTTTTTAAATGGTTTTATATTACTTATATTATTACAATGGAAAATCAGAATCTTTTTTAATATGCTTAAAAGTCTTTACCCTTTTTGCATAATCATCTACAATATGTCCCTGTCCAATAACCTTATATTTATAAATTAAAAGACCGTCCAGTCCCACAGGACCTCTTGAATGGATTTTAGAAGTACTTATACCCACTTCAGCACCAAATCCATATCTAAATCCATCACTAAACCTTGTTGAACAATTCCAAAATACATTACCTGAATCCACCAATGTCATAAACATAGCTGCATTATCTTTATTATCGGTAATAATGCTATCAGTGTGACCTGAGCCAAAATTATTGATATGATCAATAGCTTCCTGAATATCATTTACTATTTTTATAGAAAGCTTATAGTCTAAATATTCAGTCTTCCAATCATCGTCAGTAGCTGGTAAAACAGATATAATTTCTTGAGTTTTTGGACATCCAACTAAATCTACATTCTTCTCATCAAGGGCTTTTTTAAGGTCAGGCAATACTTTAGATGCCACATTTTTATGAACTAATAAAGTCTCAGTTGCATTACATACTGCAACGTATTGGGTTTTAGAATCCACTACAATTTTTAACGCCATATCAATTTGAGCATGTTCATCAATATAGCAGTGGCAAATACCATCTGCATGCCCCATAACAGGTATTCTTGAATTGTCCATAATATATCTTACAAAGTCATTTGAACCACGTGGAATGATAAGATCTATATACTCATCCATCTTTAGCATCTCTTTAACATCTTCCCTGGTTTCTAAAAGACAAATCCAGCCCGAAGGAATTCCTGCTTTTTCTGTGGCATCAGCAATAATATCTGCTAGAATACGGTTGGTGTTTCTTGCTTCAGAACCACCTTTTAATAATACCCCATTACCGCTTTTTAAACACAAAGTAGAAATTTGAACAAGGGCATCTGGCCTTGATTCAAAAATTACACCTATAACTCCAATTGGACATGTAACTTTATATAAATCCAACCCTTGGTCAAGTTCAGTAGAAAAAACCGTCTTTCCTACAGGGTCTTCTAATTTTATAAGACTGTTTATTCCATCAACAACATCTTTTATTTTTGCATCATCAAATTTTAGCCTTTTTAAAAGGGGTGCAGCTAAGTTTTCTTCTTCACTTCTTTTTAGATCCTCTGCATTAGCTTTTATTATCTCATCTTTTCTATCCATAAGTGCCTTAACAATTTCAGCTAACGCCTGATTCTTCAGCTCAGTATTTGCTGCAGCTAATTTGACGGATGCTCTTTTTACATTAAAGGCCAATTCATTTAACAACATAAATATCTCCTCACAGCTGTTTTATTTTACATGATTATAACATATCACAGCAATAGCTGCAAGCAGTAGGTAATTTCGCTGTAATAACAGCTATGGCTTATATAAACTTTATTATGACCTGCTTAATGAATCAATATCTCTGGAAGTTTTTTCATCAACATCAGTTTTACAACAATCTTCACCTTGAACATTACGAGATTCTATTTTAGATGCTTCCATTACTTTTTCCATAATTATTTCTTTTATTTCCTCTGTAGTTTCTTCAAGGGAAAATGTACTTTTTATTTCTTCTAAAAGCTTTGTCTCTGAAATTTCTGCTAAATCTATGTCTAAACATTTATCGTCTGCGCACAACCTAAATAAAGCTTTGTATTCATAATTGTCCTCTGTAATATTTAAGTTTACCACTTTTAAATCTTTACACTTCATATTATTATTCCTCCTATACTAATTATTTATAATTGATAATATACCACCCTATTAATATATTAAAACAAATATCTATTAAATTGTTAATTTTTTTAAAATTCAATGGAATTTATTAAATCCAATTTTTTCTAATATAAAATAATATAAATTGAGAAGAATAATTTTGGAGGTGTTTATATATGAAAAATAAATTTAAAATAATTTTGGCAGTATTTCTGGCAGCATCTTTACTAACTTTTACATTCACTGGATGTGCTCGGCCAGACAAAGACCAGCAAGATCAAACTGAACTGTTCCCTGAAAGGGACGTACCAGGTGTACCAGGTGAAAACATGGGAACATCCCCATCCCCTAGTCCTAGCCTTGGAACTAGAAATGGAAATAAAAATGGAAACCTTTTAAATGACAATCTCCCTAATAATGAAACACCACAAGCAAATAACGGGAGAAATGAAACTGGGTTAGACGGTCAAACGCCTATGCAGCAAGGAAGTTTTGACAAAGAAAGGGCAGATAAAATAATCAACCAGCTTGAAAAAATTGATGGCATTGATGAAGTCAGTGCAGTTGTAAACGGAAATACCGCTGTTGTTGTCTATACCCCAACAGACCCTGACAATACTTCAAATGAAATAGACACCATGATAGCAGGAAAAGTTAAAGATGTAGATAAGTCTATAACCAAAGTTGAAATAAGTCATTCTTCCAGTGCAATGACAAAAATCAAAGAACTGACAGATAACATTAGACAAAACAAACCTATGGAAGAATTAAATGATATGTTTCAGCAGTTAATGCGTACTATAAATCCACAAAGCTAATTATCAGGTAAATATAATATATTTTTTGATATTCAAAACAAAACCATAATTTTAAAACAAAAAAATGTGATGCAAATATTTATTGTAATATTTGCATCACATTTTTATTTAATTATTATTGTTGTCTGTATTGTGGTTCCTGCTCCTGGATATACTGCTGTCTTCCCTTTAATTTCATAAGTGCATCATCAAGATTGTTGGCTATTTGCCAAAATGTCTGTTTAGCTTCTTCATCCTGTGTTTCAAGGGCAAAAGTTTTCATAGTTGCAGCAGCACTTTGAATACCTGCTATAGCCTGTTGCATTTGGGTTTCTACCGTCATACAATCACCTCCTCTTTTAAGTAATTATCCTTTAGGTCTAAAAATAAGAGAACTCATAAATCCAAAAATTATTGCAGATGAAATTCCAGCACTTGTAACTTCAAAAATTCCTGTAAGTACTCCAACAACACCTGTGCTTTCAGCTTCTGAAAGGGCACCTCTTACCAAAGAGTAGCCAAAACTGCTTATTGGAACTGAAGCCCCGGCTCCTGCAAATTTAATAAGAGGTTCATAAAGGCCTAAACCACCTAAAACTGCTCCTAAAACAACAAAGGTACACATAGTATGAGCAGGAGTAAGTTTAAAACCATCCATTAAAATTTGTCCAATTGCACAAATAAGCCCTCCAATTACAAACGCCCAAATAAAACTCTGCATTTTTCCAAAACCCTCCTTGTTATATTTCTATAGATACCGCATGAGCAACACATGGAATTGATTCTTTTTGTTGATATGACATAGGGGATAATAATGCACCTGTTGCAACCACCAATATTTTTTTTAGTTCACCTTTTTTCATTCTATTTATAAAATGTCCATAGGTAGTTACTGCTGCACACCCACAACCACTTCCACCTGAAAAAACAGGCTGTTCATCTTTATATATAATCATGCCACAGTCGGTGAACTTTTCTTCTGGAAAGTTAATACCATGTTTTTTTAATAATTCTACAGCAAGATCATATCCTACCCTTCCTAAATCCCCTGTGGCAATAACATCATAATAGGACAAATCAATATTTAAGTCCTTTATATGGGCTGTAATTGTATCCACTGCTGCTGGTGCCATGGCTGCTCCCATATTAAATGGATCAGAAAGACCCATATCCACAACACGCCCAATAGTAGCGCATACAACTCTTGGTCCTTCTCCTTCCTGTGCAACTATAGCTGCTCCAGCACCTGTAACTGTCCACTGTGCAGTAGGGGGTTTTTGTGCTCCATACTCTGTAGGATATCTATACTGCTTTTCACATGCCGCATTATGGCTAGAGGTAGCCGCCAGGGCATTTTTTGCAAATTTAGTATCCACCAAAAGAGAGGCCAAAGCCAGCCCTTCCATAGAGCTTGAACAGGCACCATAAATACCTAAGTAGGGAATTTCTAATGTACGTGCAGCAAAACTGCTTGATATTATCTGATTTATTAAGTCCCCACTAAAAAAAAATTCAACATCCTCTTTTTTGATTCCAGATTTTTTTATGGCTATCTCACAGGCATGCTCTAATAGCTTTCTTTCTGCCTTTTCATAGCTATCCTGTCCAAGCCATAAATCTTCAGTAAACATATCAAAATCATCAGCTAAAGCACAGTTTGATTCAAAAGGTCCTCCAACTGCTGCATTCCCTACAATAACAGGTTTAGATTCAAAAACCCATGTTTGGCGGCCCTGCAACAATTACATCCCTCCTAACCCTTCAATTATCAGTTTAATAATGGTTACAACAAAGGCTGAAAAAACACCAAATACAATAACCGGTCCTGCAATTTTAAACATATTTCCCCCTACTCCTAATACATATCCTTCAGTTCTGTGTTCTAAAGCAGCGGAAGTAATTGTATTGGCAAACCCTGTAACCGGTACTGCAGTTCCTGCTCCCGCCCACTGGGCAATATGATCATAAAAGCCTAAAGATGTAATAAGTGCAGAAGTAAAAATCAATACTGCCGCAGTGGGATTAGATGCAGTTTCTTCGGTAAATCCAAAATAGTTTATAAATACCATCTTAATTGCCTGTCCTATAGTGCATATCAATCCCCCAACAAAAAAAGCTTTTATTGAGTTTAGCAATATAGGACGTTTTGGCTCTTTAGACTTAGCCAATTGTTGATATTCCTGCTGGGTTGGAGTAAGTTTTTTCTTCTTTTTCTTTGACATATCATTCACCTTCTAAATGTATATATTAAAACCTTGGTACTTGCTGTAAATAGCTGGTTTTAGTAATTGTGTTTGAAATTTATTTGATTTTTTGTTTTACAATAAAATTTTATTTTAATAAATAAGGTTCTAGTTTTTCCTTTAACTCTTTTAATTTTTGTTCATTTTTTTGATACATATTTTTAGCATCTTCATTTTTGGTCTCAAGGGCATATTTCATAAAATCAGCGTGACATTTTTCTATATTTGCATATAACATCTCCTTAACTTTTGGCTGGGGTGTATTTATGGCATCATCAAAAAGATCAATATACAGATCCCCAGATGAATCCACCTGCCCTATAAAAACATTATCAATAGACACTCCCATTTTATCCAGCTGGGTTTTTAGCCAATTTTGATTAAGTCCTAAAGATGTTAATGGACCATTTAAAGGCGTTCCGTCTAATATCACTGTTTGTGATTCTGATTTAGGGGCAACTTTTTTACCAATGTCATAAGCAGTTAAAGGCTTTTTATCACTTTTCATAAGTACATTTATTTCACCATTTGATTCCATAAGTGCAAATTCCACATCTGCTAAATTAAAAACATTTTTAGTTCTTAAATCTCTTAAAAGTTCTTCTCCTGTTATTCTTGCCTTAAGCAAATTCTCTTCCATAATTTTACCATTTTTTATAAGTACTGTTCCTTTTCCATTCACAACATCATGAATCCATTTACTTTTTATTGAAAGATAATCTATTGCAATAGGCAGTATAACCCACCCCCCTAAAGCAATAAAACCAAAAGCAAGGTTTTTAATAACTTTTGTTGATATTAAAGCAGATATAACTGCAATAACTATATAACTCATAAAAGTAAAGGGAGTTACACTTGCCATGTTTTTTTTACCTAAAATCCTAGCTGAAAATAAAACTAAAATAAATAGTGACAAAGTTCTTAATAGTATTTCAATCCATTCCTGCATAATACCCACCTATCAGTTTCCTTTATATTGGAATTCTTCAAATTCTAAAGCTTGAAGTCTTTTTTCCATATCTTTTATTATGTCATTTACATTGCTTAATGCTTCATTAAAAACATTTTTTGTTTCCTCATCTTGTGATTTGTTAGAATATATCCCTAAAGTCCCCTGAATACCTTTTAAGCTTGCTAAAGTTTGTTTAACTTGTGAAGCAACAGTCAATTTAATCAACCTCCGTTTTAAGTTTATTATTACACCAATTGTCATTTTTAATCCATTAAAACAACAGGCAAAATTTGGGGCTTAGAAGTAAGAAGTGGGAAGTTGGAAGGCAAAAAAAAGCTGCTGTACCAAATTTAGTACAACAGCTTTTTTTTTACTTAAATTAATCATTTACAGGAAATGAAGATATTATTTCTAATACATATCTGCTTAATATTGCTGCATCAACTGAGTTTATTCTGCTATCCCCGTTTAAATCAGCACTTTCTAAAGGTGCTGGGAAACTGTCTATGATTTCTAGTACATATCTAGAAAGCAATGCCGCATCAACTGAGTTTATTCTACCATCCCCGTTTAAATCACCGTAAACTATGTCTCCATCTGGAACTTTAACAGGCTCATCCCCATATACCAATTTAGATTTTACATATACTGTAATATTTGGATTTGCAGTAAATTCTTTTGCTTCTAAATAGGAATAGTCATTTGACTGGTCAAATTTTTCATAGTCTACTTTTTCTATGCTAAATTGTATCTCACCTGTTTGTGAATTAGCACCTAGTACACCTGCATCTTCTGTAAATCTTATTTCTAAATAAGTATCTGCAAGTTCTACAGGTTCATCAATTTCCTTTACAACACCTATTATATTGCTGCTTCCAACATGAGCATAAGGTGATGAAAATTTTTGCTCTTGATCCCCATCTCTTGTATACCAATAACGCACCACAACATCTGAAAGATTAATAGGTGTTTTTCCTGTATTCTTTATATTTATTGCTGCTCTAATATCATTAGTTTCACTTATAGTTAAACCACTTTTGTATAAAACTTCTAAAGAATAAGGGTCTGCTGATGTAGGGTCTGGTCCATCTGGATCTGGTGTTGGCGTTGGATCAACTACAACTGGATCAGGTTCTACACCGTATACCAACTCATCCCCTATATAAAGTGGAACTTTTTCTGTGATAATAAAGTCATCATCATTTAATCCCTCTCTACTATAGTCATTTGTTGGATCCCAGTTACTATTGTAGTTGGAATCTTGAGATGATATTATTGCAAATTGTACTTCACGCTTACCATATATAATACGACCAGTCCAGTCAATTTCTACATAATATGTGCCTGCATCATCATGTTTGAATGGTCCCTTATATTCAGCAGCTCCATCATAACCAGCTTCGTTTTCATCATAATATACTTCTATTCTAATATCATCTATAGACTGACCTGCAGCAATTAACTCAGAAATATTAAAATAATATCTCATTTTAAATTCTGTTTCAAATCTTGGAGGATAAGCAGAGTAGTTATTTAATTTTAATGTTACTTGTGTTCTTTCTTTGTTTTCCTGCTCTAACTTTGCCTCTGAATAGAATTCTACAACTGGATCTGGCTCAGGCGGAAAGTCTTCTAAAGGATAATGCCCTTCGCCATAATACTCGTATAATCCAGCCATTGCACCTACAATTGCAGCATTAAAGTCAACAGCCACCTCATTGTATACATAGTCTGTAGTTTCATCCACATGGTAGTCATCTAAGTCAGGTCCCCCTACCAAAGCTCCCCAAAGGGTAAAACGATGCTGTTCAGGATCAAGCATACTATATGTCCTAGAACCATGTGCAGCACGGTGGTGAGGATGTTCTGCATGATTTTCACCATATCCCACAATATAGCTTCTTTCCAATGGATTATTTCCCATTATGTATTCCATTTGATTTTTGCACCATTCTGCAAACCGCATATCACCGGTTTCTTTTGAATAAGTAAGAGCACAAAGCTGTGCTGCCGTGTTATACCTTGCAGAACCATAAGCATTAACCACACTATATCCTGATGGACTTTGAGCTAAGAAAGTAGTATCTGAAGGGTCTTCATGCGGTATTCCTGACCAATATTCAAGATTCCATCTGAAAATATACCAATCTCTGTCAGTGTTTGTTACAGGAGCAAGTTTTGCAAAAACCCCGCCCCAAACAGTATCCCAACAATGTACCCATATGTTTTGCCATCTGTCACCTGGATGTGCAATAATTCTCTGGAAATATCCAGTGTAAAAACCTTCATCATCTGTTTTAATTATATCGTCAATATAATCCCACTCGCCTGTTGCAATATGCAGCCATACAGCCGCCCAAGCCAATTCATCATAATCATAAGATGAAGTATAAAAACCTCCATCATATCCAAGTCCTCTATTTTCCACTGCAAAATCATACAGTGCTATTGCAGTGTCCAAACACTCTTCTGCATACTCTGGGTCTTCATCCTTAAAGTTAAGATAGTTTATTGTAAGGGAAGCTGCAGCACCTGCCGCTTGGTCACTGGCTGGTGTCTCAGCTGTAGCAAAATATGCTGGTCTTGAAAAATCCAATAAAACCTCAGAATGTTGCAGCTCCGGAGGATTCCAGAAGTTATGGTCTATATTACCTTCTCCCACTTGATAACAATAAGCTATTACATCTCCATTGTCATCTCTGTAGGTAACTTTAAGGTAATAATCATTAAACCATCTTAGTACTTCCTTTGCATGTTCAGCTGTACCTGTAGCTTCAAATGCATCTCTGAACTCATAAAATCCCCATCCTACTGTAGAACCTGCAAATGTTCCTGGCAATCCAAACTTAACATGGTCCCCGGCGTCGTGATATCCACCACTTAAATCAATGGTACCATCTCCATCAGGGTCTAAAATGTCTCTATATTTGTCAATAAACTCCTGAGACATATTTGTGCCCCAATAATCTTCTGTCATAGGAATTAACGGCACTTCTGCATCTTCCATATGACAATGCCCTCTCCATGGTAATCTGTCCCCTGATACTGGTCCACACATGTTTGCATTAAAAAAGTATAAAACCATTTGCAATCCTGCTGCAAAGTTATACTCTGGGTCAACAGGAATGGAGTATACCGTAAGTGATGAGGCCATCAGAGAACTTAACAAGCAAAAAATCAACAGAAAAACTTGTAATTTTGCTTGCTTACTAAACTTTTTTACCATTTAAAAATCACTCTCCCCTTTAAATACTTTTTTGATGTCCTAAAACATAAAATAAGTTTAAAAGCACAATTGGCTTTTATTTATAAATTATTATTGGTCTTCAAAATTAACCATTTCACCTCCTTAGTTAAAACATGTTAAAAATATATTTTAATATTTTTTATAAAATATAGCTTAAATAATTGTAACATTTTATAACGCTCTTTAATACTATATACTGTCATAACTCATAAATTAATTGAAAGGAGTTGTTGCTAATGTCATACGATGAAAGAGCAGGAGCAGTTGCTGCAGCAGGTTCAGGGGGATTTTTTGCTGGACCATTAGCAATATTTTTTATAATAATTCTTATAATTATATTGCTGCCACTGTTTGGTTGTGGTGGATTTGGTGCAGGTGGTTTTGCTAACGAGTAAACTTGAAAATCATAACCATCAATCAGCTACATAGTTTATAGTTTGTGGGGATTGGTAAAACCATTCCTCCCCCACAAACTATTTTTCAATTCTGCTTTAAATATCTACTTATCAATTGTTTTGAGTTTATACAGGAATTTGTTGGATTATTTCCAATACATACCTCTTCTTTCCTCCCCATAAAAAACACTTTAAATATTTATTATACTATTATATTATCATTTTTTTCATTTTCTTTAAAGATTAATTTGCGTAAATATAGTTTAAAATCATAAAAAGTTTTTTTCTGATACTGTTGACACCAAAATAAGTATATGTTAATATTGTAATATATAAATACATTAATATAGGGAGGTATATTATGAATACAATAACTGCTAAAATTAATACAAAAAATAAAAAACCCCTATCAATAATGTCATGGAGCTGGGTATTTTTAGTTCTGTTTTTTCTGCTATCTTTTATAGATGTACGTTTTGCCTTAGCAGGATTTATATGTATGGCATCCCCTATAGCATTTGCTGTTGCTGGTAAAGGAAAAAGACACTGTTCCCACTACTGCCCAAGGGGGTCTTTCTTTGGTAAGTTTTTGCCCTTTATATCATTAAAAAAGCCCCTGCCTGAATTCATGAACACTAAATGGTTTAAAACCCTTCTTCTTGTACTGATGTTTACCAACTTTGGAGTCCTGCTATATCAGATGGGCTGGGGGTATGAAAATATAGGAAGGGCTATTTTTAAAATGATGCTGCGTTCTTTCCTTATAGGACTGATGTTTGGAATAATATCCTTACCCAGAAGCTGGTGCAAAGTGTGCCCTATGGGCTATGCAGCTGGAATGATAAGAGATGTTAAAAAATAATATTTATTATAAATCCCTGGCTTTAAAGTCCTGGGAATTTTTTTAAAAAAGAAGCTGTGCACTAATTTTTTAGTACAACAGCTCCTTTTTTTAAAACTTTTAAACAAATTCTTTTAAATAAAATTTAGCTTATGGTTTAAACTTTTTGATTTCAATTTCTAATTCTTCCAGATATTTACTAAGCATTTCAGGAGTTATATCTCCCATATGACCAATTCTAATATTTAGATTTTCTCCGCTTTCTTCTAGCTTTTTGTTTAATCCACCATAGCCAGGGTCAAATAAGTAACCTTTTTCTCTTAAGTTTTCTTTAATTACCATCCTGTCAACATATTTAGGAATTTCTATAGCAGAAACTACTGCAGAACGATAGCCTTCCTGTGAGAAGAATTTAAAATCATCACTTAATGAATTTTCAACCCAGTCAGCCACCATCTTTTGCATTTTTTCATGGCGTTTGAATCTATTTTCAATTCCCTCTTCTTCTACTATATACTTAAGTTGTTCTTCCATCTGATTAATTAATGTACAGTTTGGAGTGGTTACAGTCTGTGATTTCTGACCACTTGCAGCTATAGATACAAGGTCTGTCACATATCCTCTGTTTTCAACACTCTTAGCTTTTTCTAATGCATCTTTATGCACAAAAATAATTCCAAAACCTGCTGGAAGTCCCAAGCACTTTTGTGTACTGGTCACATAAATAGATGGTTTAGCTTCTTCAAAAGGAATTTTCGTTCCTCCAAAAATACTAACACCGTCAACAAGTGTCATTGCACCATACTTTTGTATAAGTTTACATACTTTTACCATGTCATTTGTGACACCTGTGGAAGTTTCATTGTGGGTAAATGTAACAACATCATATTTCTTGGATTTGAGTTTTTCTTCCAATACTTCCAAATCAATAGCTTTTCCTGGTTTAAATTTTAACAAATCAACATTCTTTTTATTTGCAACAGTAATTTTGTTATAAAGATCCCCAAAAGCCCCTACTGATACATTAAGAATATTTTCGTCATCCCCTGCTAATGAACGGATAGATGCTTCCATAGCAAATGTACCGCTGCCAGAAATCAAGCAAACTTCATAATCCTCATTTATCCCTGCTATTTTTCTTAAGTTTTTTAAAATTGATTCAATTTTAACTTTTGCCACTTTATCACGATGGCCAAATTCGCAATAAGTACCTGCCTGGCGTATTTCTGGTCTTATATAAGTTGGACCTGTGATAAATAGAACTAAATCTTTAAACTCTGTGTTTTTCATATATTTTCTCCTTTCAAATCTTTTATCCTATAAAAAACATCCAATACTATTTTACTATTTTATCATCAATTATAAAAGATATATACTAAAATTTTTATATTCTTTACTCCAATAAAGAAAATTAAAAGTATATTTTATGACAGCAAAATATTACATTTTTCTATTGACATGATGTTATAATTTTAATATAATTTAAATTCATGAGAATTGCAATAAAGACATTTTATAGTGTAAGTATGTATATTTTATATATAGTCAATTATATTAAAAATTATATGGAGGAAGCTTATGTTTTGTGAGAAATGTGGTAATGAATTAGACAATAATCAAACTGTGTGCCCATACTGTGGTGAATCGACTGAATTATTATATGACAATTCTAGCTTAGAAGAAAATAATAATTACAATCTTGACATGAATGACACAACTTCAAAAAAGTCAGGCTCAAAAAAAGTTATCCTTTTTACAAGCATTATAGTGCTGATAGTTGTAACTACATTAACTGTCTTAGCTTTTACATCTAATGCTTTTAAATCTCCAAAGGAAATTTATTTAAGTGCTGAAAGAAAAAACATCAAAGAAAAAATTGAAAACTTAAAAGATGATGGGACTTTTGTTGGTAATATTATAAAATTATCTGACCACGCCCATGAAACTGAAAGGGAATACTCTTTGAGCATAGATTTAGACAGTTTAAGCTTGAATTCGTCTTTATCCGGTCAAAGTCCAGATTTTTCTTTAATCACAAGTATTTTAAAGAACTCAAAGGTTATAATCAATAAAAAGTCAGACCCTGCTAAAAACCAACAACTTATAAATGTAGACGTTTTAATTAATAATACTAAATTTTTTGATTTTTTAGCAGCTTTTGAAAATGACATTTTAACTCTTTCAGCTCCTGTACTATTTGATAAACACCTTGTTGCGGATTTAAGCCAAACTGGAAATGCTGTAGAAAATTTAGACCTTCCGGGATGGATTGATAAATTTTCTTCTACTTCAGTTAATATAGTAACTCCTAAAGACATATTACGAGCATTGTCCTTTGAAAATAAGAAATTAGATAGTATTAAGAAAGATTATAGCAAAGCACTAAAAAATTCAATTAACAAAGAACAGGTTTCCATGGAGAAAAATGTTCAATTTAAAGTTGGCGAATTTGATTTAAAATGCAACAAACTAACAATTAAGTTTGAAAAAGAAGATCTTAAGCGTGTAATAATGAATTTACTTGACGCAACTGCTGAAAATGATGCATTTTATGAATTAACTAAAGAAAATATTGATAATATTTATGAACTTCTTAAAAGTTCTGACTCCTCTGATGACTTAGAGGATTTTGAAAAAAGTAAAGATGAATTTTCAAAAGAAAAATTTAAAGAAGGAATAAATGAAATAAAGACTGGGTTAGAAAAATCTTTTGAAAATTTAGTGCTTCCTGAAGGTATCAGCATGAGCATATTTACAAATAAAAATGAGATAGTAGGTAGAACAATTAATACAAAGATTAAAACTGCTAACTCTGATGAAACAGTTGGTTTAAGTGTTAACTCTTCAGGTGTAGCAGATTATAAAAATAGAAATATTAAAGATTGGGAGATAAAACTAAGCTACGATAATGACAGCAATATAGGCAACACTATAAATGAAATAATTTTTGAATATAAATTAGATGGAAACCTTGATAAAGAAACTGAATCAGGTAAAAAGGACTTTAGCATTGCTATCGGATCAAAAGGTTTTTCAACAAAGGTATTTAAACTAAATACTGACTTCAACATTACATCCGACTCTAAATCAAATTTTAAAGAAAGTTCACATGATTATAAAGTTTCCATTGGTGTTCCTATGATGTTTTCAATAGATGCCAATGGCAACCTAACAGTGAATAAGTGGGAAAATCCAAAAGAAAAACAGTTTGGAAATGATATGGATTTTAGCATTAAACTAGATATCCCAGCTAATATTCTCTCAGGAGAAACATCCATTGGATTAGACTTTAGTAGCAAAACTAAAAATACTCTTGATGTAACTTTTGATTTTCCTTCATTTGATCCTAAAAATTCCATTGATATTACCAATGCAAGTGAAGAAGAAATATCACAACTGAAAGCCCAGATAGAAACATCCATTGAAAAGTTTATAGAAAATAATCTAGAACTTATAAATCTATTTCAATAATTTGAATAAGACTTTAAAAATATAATATAAAACGAATTAAAAAGAACTGGCCTAAAAAAGCTGGTTCTTTTTAATTCGTTTTGATTTAACTTATTTTGATAGTGCCTTTAACCTTGGATAAGAAATAGAAAGTAAAAGTATAGATAAGGGTATAAGAATTCCAGAGTATAAGAACCACTCTAAGCTATTTTTATCTATGAATATTTCATTTAAAGCTTTTAAAGTTAGACCCTGGGGTGTAAAAAGTGACACCTTCTCAAAGGTTTCTGATAGAAGAGATATATCTACCAAGCAGCTTCCTGCAAAACTTGTAAGCAACACAAAAATAGGGGTAAAAGCATTAAGCTGCGTGGATGTTTTAAATATAGATGCAAAAAATATTGTAATGGATGAGGCAGTGACAATAAATATAAACAGTGCAATAAATATACTGATTTCATTAAATACAATAGTCTTAAAAAAAGTATTTATCAATATAAAAATAGCTGCTTGAAATACACCGGAAATAACAAGGCAAAAAAAACTTGCCCAAAAGGAAATTACAAAGCCGTTTTTTACAGTTTTAAGCCTCTTTAAAGTTCCATTTTCCCTTTCTTCAATTATCCACCCACTTCCAAACATTAGAAAAAACATTATAAACATAAGAAGTCCGCCATATACCATATACTTTTGTGAATCAATTAACTTTTCTGATTCCAAAAAAGCATCAGAAGCATTTATAATATTATAATCTACCTGCATCAATGGTTTTTCTTCAGTAAGCTTTATATAGTAATCATTTATTCTCTCTGCTAACCCCCCTTTATCAAAATTTAACTCTTCAAACTTTTCTGTTATAAGTGCATTTGACAATAATCTTGAATTTATAACTGATATTTCAGAAGATATAATCTCTGATAAAAAGGCTCCTGAAAAGGATGAGGGCAGTGTAAAAATCTCAACAGAAGAACTTGTGTCCAAATTGTAGAGTTTTTCTTCAAATCCTTCTTTTAGTACAAATATAGCCTCTACCTTTCCGGCCTCTAACATTATTTTCCCCTCTTTAAAGGATGTTTCAATAACCTCTAACCCTTCCCTTATTTTAATTCGCTCATATAATTCTAAAGACAACCTGCTATTGTCATTGTCTACAAAAGCAGTTCTTATAAGTGAACTATCAGCGTTATTTGCTGTATAGCCATAAATTCCCCCTATTAATACAGGAAAAATTATTGCTATACAAGTAAAATATACATTTTTAAATATCAATTTAATATACATAAATACACATAGAAAAAACTGTTTCATATGCTACCTCGCCTTCTTGAGTTTATAAATTATAGCTGAAAGTACCAAAAAGATAGCTCCAATTACCCCTAAATATGTTATTTCTTGAAATACATCAGGATACCTGCTGCCTGAAAATACTTTCATAAAACCTTCCTGAATCCATCTATTTATTGTTAATCCACTTAAAAACCTTATTTTATCCGGCATTTTTGCAATAGGATAAATACTTCCCCCTATTAAAGCCATAAGTAAAATTCCCATACTGCTTATAATCTCAAACTGCCGCTGATTATTAGATGCAGCAGAAACAAACAAAGACCAGCATGAAACAGCAAAAACTCCAAAAAGAAAAACTACAGAGGTTATAAAAAAACTTGCTCCCCAATAGTTTTTAAAGATTTTTGAAGTTATAAAAAATATTAAACTCATTTGAAATACAGATACAAGAAGGGAAACAATGAGTTTTGACGCTAATATTCTAACCCCTCCTGCATTAGTTGTTGCAAGCCTTGATCTTACACCTGATGTTCTTTCCATTAAAAGAAATCTAGATACAGGCACAGCTGAAAAAAGTAAAAAAAGTGCCAAAAGAGAAGCAGTGTAATATTCTGTAGCCGTCAAATTATCTTCTGGATATGTTTTAATTTCTGAAATAACATTATTTCTGTCTAGAGACTTCATTATAATATCTTGTGAAAGAGCATCAAACTCCCTGTTTAGTTCATCTCTTGCTATTCCAGTTTCATTTACAAATTTATAATATGAATACAATACCGCCTGACCTGATGAAACAATATTTGATGCACCAGTTATAAGAGTTTTTATAATTACAGCCTGCTCTTCTTTTTTTGCATTTCCTAAAATGGAAATACTTTTGTTTTCCCCAGAAACAACGCTAGAAACAAATCCTTCAGGAACTATAATTGCTGCTGCAATTTTATTTTCATCAATTAAAGATATTGCTTCCTCTTCAGATACTTTGTACATTCTACCAATAAGTTCAATTTCTTCAAGCTGTTTTATTAATATCCTTGACTCTATAGTATCATCTTTATCTATAACAGCTACTGAAATAGGTTGTACAACAGTATTTTCATTTAAAATTGGATAAATTGCATATGAAAAATACAGTATCAATAAAACAGGCATTGCAAAAATTATAATAAGCATTTTCCAGTCAGACAATACTAATTTAATATCATTAAATAAAATATTCATAAAAATTTTCATATAACAACACCGCTCTTTATATATAACAGTTTTTTAAAATACCATCCATTTAATATTACTTTTTAATACCATTACTTTACTACCCTTACTACTCTTTAGTAATGAAAATATCTTCTAAAGAATCTTTTTTATATTCCTTTAATATATCATTTAATTTGCCATAAGCTTTTACCCGTCCATTTTCTAAAAGGACAATGCGATCGCATAGCTTTTCAACTTCATCTGTACTATGGCTTGAAAAAACAATAGCCCGCCCTTCTGATTTTAGTTTCAGCATTTTATTCATTATTTTTCTTTTAGAAATAATATCAACACCAACCAATGGCTCGTCCATAATAATTAATAAAGGATTATGAAGAAGTCCTATGGCTATGTTAAGCCTCCTCTTCATGCCTCCAGAATATGTATCAACTCTTCTTTTTATAACATTTTCAAGATTCATATCCAAAATAGCATTTTCCACAGCCAGCTTCTTTTCTTTTCCAGAAAGTCCATATATACCTGCCCAAAAATTTAAATTATCTCTTCCACTTAAACTTGAATACAGTGCAAGTTCTTGAGGTACATACCCAATATTTTTTTTAATATGCTGCTTACTTTTTGTTATACTCTTCCCATCTACAATAATATCTCCACTTTGAGCTGTTGATATAGTTGCTAAAATGGAAAAAAATGTTGATTTCCCAGCTCCATTAGGTCCTACAATACCTAATATTTCCCCTTTTTTTATTTCAAAGCTTATACCTTTTAGTGCCTCTATATTTCCATAATTCTTTTTTAAATTTTCTACTTTTACAAAGGTTTCTAATGCCATATACTAAACTCCTTTTAAATAGCCTCTATATTCCACCCTTTATATATTAACACATTTCTTTACTTCATCAATATTATATATAATTATTATATAAAAAATTTCTTTGTAATTTAGTACAATTAATGGTATTATTATAATAGGTATATAATAATATTCTTAGGGGGGTTGTTTATGAAATCAATAAAGCCTAATATGCTTATTAGAGACAAAATGCCAAAGTATATAGAGCAAAACGGCAAAAAAGCAATAATTGAAAAATTAAGAGAAACTGATATGATTTTCTATTTAAATTTAAAATTAAGAGAAGAGCTGACAGGGTACGAAGATGATAGAAGTGTGGAAAAAATAGCTGATATCGTTGAAGTATTGTACGCTATTTTAGATTATAAAGGTGTATCTATTAGCCAATTTGAAAAGATTCGTACTAAAAGAGCAAATAAACTGGGAAGATATAAAGAAAAGCTTCTTTTAAAAGATGTTATAGAAGAAAAATTATCTGACGCTTCCTCCCAATAACAAATGCTAAAATATTATTTTTATTTATAATTACAAAATTTATCTTTAGAAAATTGATACAGTGCAATTCCTATTGATATAGGCAAGTTTAGTGAGTCTATCTTTTCAGAATGATTTATACAAATGCTTTTGCCATAATTGTGAAAATCCTCATCCAAACCAGAGGATTCATTTCCAAATACCAAAGAATATAAAGGTGTATTATATCCAGTAAAATCTTGCAAAGTATATTTACCATCCAACATAAAAGTAAACACATCATGCTGTTTAAAACAATTTAAATACTCCTCAAAAGAATTAAAGTATTGAAAATTAATATTAAATACCGCTCCCATTGAAGCTCTTACCACCTTTGGGTCATAAATATCAACACCCGGGCTTATAATTGCTAAATTTTCTATTTCAAAACCCAAAATAGTTCTTATAATAGTTCCAAGATTGCCCATGTTACTTGGATTTACCAATACAACATGTGGCTTATTTTCATTAAGGCTTAAAGTATATTTTTTAAACAGCCCTATAACATAGCAATTATCTTTAGGGCTCAAACGGTTTATCAGCTTATCATTAACCTGTATTTCCACATTTAACTTTTTACAGTCTTCAACTAACTTCAGATAAATATCATTACAAACAAAACTTGTACTTACTATAACTTTTAATAGCATATCAGGTTTAGCATTAATTAATTCAATAGTGGGAAATGCCCCTAAAGTATAGGAATAATTTAAATTTTTATTATATTTTTTTGTTTTTTGATTTTCAGTCATACTAACTCCTCTTATCTTTATTAGCTTAGTCTTAAGTTTTTATTTAAACTCTTTATTATTTTTATTTTCACTAATTCTATCATATTTTTTCTGTCTTTTCTACCATAGTAAATTGCCACATCTTAATATTTTTTAAAAAAATAAAATAATATGTGGAAAATACAGTTTAACTTTGCTAGAATATAATATGAATTTAGCTTTTAAATTGCCGCAAGCAATTCAAATTAATTTTAAAGGATGTGAAGATATGTCTGAACAACTAAAGCAAATGGCAGAAAGAATAAAGGCACTTAGAGAACTTGCTGATATATCTGTTGAAACTCTTGCAAAAGACATTGATATATCTGCAGAGGATTTAAGAAAATATGAAAGTGGTAATGAAGACATACCTGTAAGTGTTCTTTTTAGCATTGCAAATAGGTTCAATGTTGAGCTTGCTGTGCTTTTGACAGGAGAAAGTCCAAGACTGCATAATTATCTGGTTGTCAGAAAAGGAAAAGGCTTGAAAGTAGAAAGAAGAAAAGAATACGATTATCAAAATCTTGCTTATAATTTTGTTAACAAAAAGGCAGAACCCTTTTTAGTAACAGTAGCCCCCGAATCAGAAGAAACTCCAATAAGCTATAATTCCCACGCGGGACAAGAGTTCAATTATATACTAGAGGGTACTGTCAAAATTTTTATAAATGATCATGAACTAATTCTCAATGAAGGAGACTCAATATACTTTGACTCTGGAAATAAACATGCCATGAGAGCTTTAAATGGCAAAACTGCTAAATTTCTTGCAATAATTTTATAGAAGAGAGGTTTAAATAAATGTTGTTAAGTAAATTTGTTTCACAAGTTGACTTTAATTCCTATGAGGAATTCAGCAAATCTTTTAAAATTTGCATACCAGACAATTTTAACTTTGCCTACGATGTAGTAGATGAAATTGCATCTGCCACACCTGAAAAGGTAGCAATAGTCTGGTGCAATGATAAAGGAGAAGAGGCTGTATTTACATTTGGACAGCTAAAATACTACAGTGACAAGACAGCAAACTTTTTTAAAAATGCAGGAATCAAAAAGGGAGATCCTGTAATGCTAATTTTAAAAAGAAGGTATGAATTCTGGTTCTGCATACTTGCCCTTCACAAACTAGGAGCTGTATGCATACCTGCTACACACCTTCTTACTGCTAAAGATATTATCTATAGAAACAATGCTGCTGATATCAAGATGATTGTTACTGTTAATGAAGAAGAAGTTATCAAGCATGTTGAAGATGCACAGGAAGAATCTCCAACTTTAAAATCCAAAGTATTAGTTGGAGGCAGCCGTGATGGCTGGTATAATTTTAATTCTGAACTGGAAAAAGCTGATGAAAACTTTGTAAGACCAACTGGAGAAGAAGCAACACAAAACAGCGATAGGTCTTTAATTTATTTTACTTCAGGAACAACAGGCATGCCTAAAATGGTGCAGCATGATTTTACATATCCTTTAGGACATATCTTGACTGCAAAATACTGGCAAAATGTTCAGGATGGGGGCTTGCACCTTACTGTAGCAGATACAGGATGGGCTAAAGCTGTATGGGGTAAAATTTACGGTCAGTGGATTTCTGGAAGCTCTGTTTTTGTTTATGATTATGATAAGTTTGTTCCAAAAGAACTTTTGGATGTTATAGTTAAATACGGTGTTACAACTTTCTGTGCTCCACCTACAATATATAGATTTTTTATAAAAGAAGATCTATCAAAATATAATTTTAGTAAACTTAAATATTGTGTAGTTGCAGGAGAACCTTTGAATCCTGAAGTGTATAATCAATTCTACAAAAGTACAGGGTTAAAACTTATGGAAGGTTATGGACAAACTGAATGTACCGTTGCCCTTGCTACTTATACCTGGATGGAACCTAAACCAGGTTCAATGGGCAAACCATCCCCTGGATATGATATAGATATAATTGACGAAAATGGAAACTCCTGCGAAATTGGTGAGGAAGGGCAAATAGTAATACGCACAGACAAGAGGATACCTCCTGGTATGTTTAACGGCTATTACAGGGATGAAAAATTGACCTCAAAGGTTTGGCATGATGGAGTTTACTACACTGGCGATATGGCATGGCGTGATGAAGACGGATATTTTTGGTTTGTAGGAAGAGCCGATGATGTTATAAAAAGTTCCGGCTACAGGATAGGACCTTTTGAAGTGGAAAGTGCATTATTAGAGCACCCTGCTGTCCTTGAATGTGCTATAACGGCAGTTCCTGATCCTGTTAGAGGTCAAATAGTTAAAGCTACAGTGGTATTGGCAAAAGGCTATACCCCAGGGGATGACCTTGTGGCAGAACTTCAAGAACATGTAAAAAATGTAACAGCACCATATAAATACCCAAGAATAATTGAGTTTGTACCTGAACTTCCTAAAACTATAAGTGGAAAAATACGCAGAGTTCAAATAAGAGAACAGGATAATAAATAATCAAAATAAACATATAAAATCAGGGGCTTCTAAACTTGTTGCCCCTGATTATTATTTATTACTTTATTTACTTTATGATTTACTTTATGCCTTTAATGTAATTTATAAAATGGGAAAATGCCACGCCTGGATCTTCTAACTCTGCACACCAACGTTTTACCCATTCATAAGAGATATAACCATCAAAATTATCTTTTGCAAGAAGTTTAACTGCTTGTGCCACAGGAACATCTCCATAACCTGTCATTTTATATTTTACCATTCCTTCTTCCATAACAGAATCTTTTATGTGTACATGTTTAATAAATTCTTTAAGCTTTGAATAAGTTTCTTCAACTGGTTCATTCATAAAACGATATGGATGGTGCACATCCCACAGCACTGCTATATTAGCGTTATTAATCTTTTTCATAAGCTCTGACATTTTCTCAGAACTTGAAAGTACTCCGTTTGTTTCAACCAATACAATAATATCCTTCTTTTCTGCATAAACTGCAAGTTTTAAAAGTGAATCTGCTAAAAAATCCAAGGAAATATCCTCTCTTGGTTCAGCCTGACCATCACCTAACACACGTACATATTTTGTACCAATTGCCGCCGCTGTTTCAATATACTCCTTTGCTTCTTTTATATTATCCTCAATATTTGATTCATCAAATAAGCAGCTGGAAGAAGTAAGGCAGGATATAGATAACCCCATCTCTTTAAGCTTTTTCTTTGTTTCCTCTATATTCTCCGGCAAAAACTCTTTGATTTTTGGGGCGTAAAGTTCTTTTCCAACTCCACGTATTTCTATGCCATCAAACCCTAAATCCTTTGCCATTGATGTTATTTCTGCCCAGCTCCATTCAGGGCAGCCAAGGGTGGAAAATGATACTTTCATACTATCCCTCCGTTTCTATTATTTTTATTACCATTATGCTGTTTCTATATTTGCTTCGTCATGAAGCTTTAGCTCTTCAATTGCCATTTCCCTCAACTTATATTTTTGAATTTTTCCACTGGCAGTCATTGGATACTCATCTATAAACCTTACATAAGCCGGAACCTTGTGTCTCGCCATATTATTTTTTACAAATTCCTTAATTTCATCTTCGGTAACAGTTTTGCCATCCTTCAATATAATATATGCCATTATCTCTTCCCCATACTTTTTGCTGGGTACACCTATAACTTGCACATCCTTTACATCAGGATGGGTATAGAGAAACTCCTCAATTTCCTTAGGATAAATATTTTCCCCGCCTCTTATTATCATATCCTTAGCGCGGCCAGTAATTTTGAAATAACCATCTTCATCCATAACTGCAAGGTCTCCTGTGTGAAGCCATCCGTCTTTATCTATGGCATTTGCCGTTGCCTCCGGCATCTTGTAATAACCTTTCATAACACTATAACCTCTAATAACCAACTCTCCCTGTGTATTAGGAGGCAAATCTTCATTGGTCTCAGGATCAACTATTTTTACTTCAATAAAGGGCAAAGACCTTCCTACAGTTGAAACCCTTCTTTCTATACTGTCATCCACCCTTGTCTGGGTACATACAGGAGAATTTTCTGTAAGACCGTAAGCTATGGTTATTTCACTTGCCCCCATCACATCAACCACCTGTTGCATAACCTTTACAGGACAAGGAGATCCTGCCATAATGCCTGTCCTTAGTTTAGGAAATTTAAATTTATTAAAATCTGGATGTTCCAGCATGGAAATAAACATTGTAGGAACACCATGAACACCGGTGCACTCTTCATTTTGAAGTGTTTCCATCACCCTTACAGGATGGAAATGGTCTAAAGCTACTATGGTAGTGCCATGAGTAACACATGCCATTATCCCAAGAACCAGTCCGAAACAGTGAAAAAACGGTACTGGTATACAAAGCCTGTCCTCGTAGGTAAGATTCATACAATCTCCTATGCTTTTTCCATTGTTAACAATATTGTGATGAGTCAGCATTACTCCTTTAGGAAATCCTGTTGTACCTGATGTATACTGCATATTAACAACATCATACACATCAAGGCTTGACTGTACAGCTTGAAGCTCTTCATCTGATATTTTCTCTGCCATTTCGTACAGCTCGTTCCAGTTAAACATTCCCGGATGTTTTTTGTCTCCCACATATATTATATTCTTAAGCTTGGGCAGGCTAGGGCACTCAAGCTTTCCAGGCTCAGAATCCTTAAGTTCAGGACACAGACCGTTAATAATTTCTACATAATTTGCATCCTTATAGCCATCAATAAGAATCAATGTAGTTGAATCCGATTGCCTTAAAAGGTATTCAACTTCAAAATTTTTATAGTTTGTGTTTACCGTAACAAGTACAGCACCTATTTTTGTAGTTGCAAAAATAGAAATAAGCCATTCTGGATAATTAGTTGCCCACATGGCCACATGATCGCCTTTTTTTACTCCCATTGCCATAAGACCTTTTGCTACTTGGTTACATATGTCCCTGAACTGGGAATATGTTTTCCTAAAAGGATGATCAGTATAAACCACCGCTTCATGGTCAGGATATCTCTCCGCCATTTCGTCAAGTAAATCCCCCACCGTTTGTTTCATCAATTCCTTCATATTGACCTCCTAAATTTCTTTATATACATAAAATTATATTAATTGTTAAAATCAATATTAAAAATTTCAATTGCATTCCCACCTAATATAAGGCTTTTTTCTTCATAAGTCAAATTCAAATTGATAATTCTATGTAAATCATGTTTAGGACTTCCCCAAGGATAATCTGACCCAAAAAGAACCTTTTTTGCACCTATAGTTCTTATTATGTCAACAACCATACCATCATCAAGCCAGCTAGGTTCATTTGTATCTAATATGCCAGGATAGCCGCTTATAACAATAGAAGTGTCAAAATACACATTTTTATATTTTTTTGAAAGTTTCACAACATCATCTATATTACCATCAGCCATATGAGTAAGTATTACAGGAATATCCGAGTATTTATCAAGCACCGGAATTATACACTCTACATCAGAATACTCATTAAGCCTTGCATTTGAAACTCTCCCACAGTGAAACTCAATGGGAAAAGCAATTTGGTTGCAAAAAGTATAAAGGGGCTCTAATGCAGGATGTGTAGGTTTAAATCCCTGAGCCATGTTATGAAATTTAATGCCTTTTGCACCTAAGTTTATATACTTTTCCAATAAGGGAGGTATATTCCCATCCATGTCAGGATGAAAACTCACCAATGGAATAAGACCCTTGTTAAATTTAGACATTTCCAGAGTCCACATATTATTTATATCAAGAATTTTAGGTGGTGCAAAATTTGCCATTATAGAATAATCAATCCCCGTTGAACTCATCCCCTGAACTAAATCATCAATAGTACCTTCTCCTGGAACATCAAAATCAATAAAATAAACTTTGTTAAATGATTTTATTATCTTTTTTGCTATTTCGTCAGAGGAAAAAGTATGCACATGTCCATCAACTGTCTTTATGCTATCTAACACTTTCTATTTCTCCATTCATCTATATTCACTAATATATTAACTAAAAGATAATTAATTTACTAAGATAATTATACATCAAAACAACATAAATGGCAGTATTATATTTAAAAAAATTTTTTTTAATGTAAATCATCAAACAAACTGCCTAATACTTTTCCTATACTATCATTTATTACTAAATTTGCTTTTTTGTCGTAAGGAGTTGAAGACTTGTTAATAAGAACTAGTTTGTCCCCTTTAAAATATTGAACCAGACCTGCAGCAGGATAAACTGCCAAAGAAGTCCCCCCTATAATCAACATACTAGCATTTCTAATGTACTTTACAGCCTCTTCAATTGTATATGAGTCAAGGGGTTCTTCATATAAAACTACATAGGGCTTTACAATGCCATTACACTTATTACATCTTGGAATAATTTCAG
>JAAYTS010000317.1 GCA_012517995.1 Clostridium sp. | reverse complement strand
TGCGGTTCTCTTTGTCGTACTCACATTCCTACGGCACGTTAGGATAAGACATTTCCTAGAGGTAGTGCTTGAGGTGAAGAGGGCGAGATACTGCGATATCAAGAGCAAAACAGAGGAAAAGAAAGATCATTAAGGGAGGAATACCATATGAACTACTATTGGGGCGAAGATTTCGGTGCTGTTCAAATGTTCCTTGAAAACGGTTCTTATATGTGGTTTATCCTTCCGGACGAAGGAAAGACAGTCGATGATGTACTGGCAAGCGATGAGTACATGGATATGATCACGCAGCTTTCAAATAACTCTGAAGAAGAATCCAATCGCAAATGGATGAAGGTAAATCTCTCTGTTCCTCAGTTTGATGTTTCGGCAAGCACCGACTTAAAAGAAGCGCTTCAAGCGGCAGGACTTACAAATCTTTTCGAACTGTACGGAAATGACTTTTCCCCATCCATTATTAAAGCAAATGAAAACGATGATCCCGTCTATCTCGACAGCATTAATCAGGATACCCGTGTGAAGATCGACGAAAAAGGTGTCGTAGCGGCAAGTTATATTGAACTGAATTTCGGCGAAGGAGCTGCCATGCCGCCGCCGGATGAGGTCATAGATTTTGTCCTTGACAGGCCGTTTGTGTTTGCCATCACAAAGAGCCAGATTCCGCTGTTTGTGGGAACTGTGAATACTCCATAATAATGTTTGCGCATTGGTAATGTGCAGACAAATGAATTTCAGTTTGTTTTTGTATGCGAAATTGAAATAGCCTACTTATTTGAAGCAATAAGATGGATGCCGAGACAATTCACTACACATAAAAAAGCTTGCAAAATCAATGTTTTTTTACAAGTGATGGACATGTTTCCTCAATAGCCTAACTATCACATGTTGAGTGTGTCGTCTTGATGTCAAGAAACAATTAGAAAATGGATGAAATTTGGAGATGATAAGAAATGATGTATGATTGCGGATTTACAAAAGAGAACAGGTGGTTTAGATACCGTGCAGCTGCGATTATTATTGAAGATGGCTGTGTATTGTTAGCCGGAAATGAACTTGAAGACTACTATTATTCCATCGGTGGTGGAGTACATATGGGAGAAAAAGCTGAAGATGCTGTAATAAGAGAAGTGTATGAAGAAACCGGTGTAAGGTATGAAATTGACCGTCTTGCAGTTATGCACGAAAACTTCTTTAACAATAACAGTGGTATGCTTAAAGGCCTTGAGTGCCATGAGATATGCTTATACTTCTTAATGAAACCAAGAGGAACAAAAGAACTCAACAGTAACAGTTTCACATTTGGTGTAAAAGAAGAAATGCACTGGATCCCTATAGATGAGTTAGATAAATACAAGGCGTTTCCAAGCTTCTTGAAAAATTATCTGAGCAGAACTCATCAAGGGATTGAACATATTGTGACGGATGAACGAAAGTAGTTAAGAGAAAACTTCCAGCTTACTTTGCATTGATATGTTCCCACGAACAGATACTCTGCGAAAAATGACCGAAAAACCCATTGACATTTTCCCGCGTACATATGCTCTATAAAAAGTGGTCCACAAGCATTAATTCCATCAACTCGATCCATGTTGAGTGCGTAGTATTGACGTCAAGGGTGTAAGCAAAGTAGCAGCACTGTATCAAAAATTACGATACGGAGGTAATGAACTGTGGCTGGGATTAAAAGATATCATGTAAGCGAAGAAAATGCATGGTCAGAAATGGTCGAGGCGGGAGATTTTGTGTTTTTAGGTTTCTGTGTGGGAAATGTTGGAGAATCTGTTGAGGCACAGGTACATGGTGCATTGGATGATATGGAACGTCGTCTAGGCGAAATTGG
>JAAYTS010000319.1 GCA_012517995.1 Clostridium sp. | reverse complement strand
TTGCAGAAAATGCGGTAAAATGGTATCGGCTCACATATAAGATGAGGAGGTGATAGAGTGGCTCATAAAAATAAACCGCTTACGCAAGCGGATAAAAGGCGTCTAATTGCCGACAGACTGCGGGTTGCTCCCGAACTGTCCGATAGAGCAATAGCAAGGATGCTTGGGGTCTCGCCTACCACGGTCGGCTCTGTACGACGGGAATTAGCAGATAAAATCGTCCAAAATGGACAAGTGGACACACAGGCTGAGGATTGGACAAAACACCCTTATTTACGGGAAAATCCAGACATACTTATAGGTTTATCAGAGAGGTCACTACGGGCAATTAAGTCTCCGGGTGTACTTGCTAAGATGATGGAGAGAGGGAGTAGGTCGCCAAGATACTGCCAGCGTCTGCTGTATAGGGAGCGTATTGAGGCAAATAAAAACCCCGCCATTACGGTGACGGAGGAGGACGTCGAGGTGTTTGTCGGTGATGTCAGGACTGGCCTACCTCAGATAAAAGACAGTTCGGTGGACTTAGTTTTTGTAGACCCGCCGTACGACCGTCAAGCAGTTAGTGAGCTGTATAAACACATTGCAAGTGTCGCAGGCAGGGTTTTAGTCGAAGGTGGCTCGCTACTTGTAATGTGTGGTGGTGCGTATCTGGACAAGGCTATTGTGGAGCTGTCTACGGATAAAAGGTTACGGTACAACTGGACGATTGCGTATTTATGTAAAAGCAACGGCTCACCTCTGATACATAGTCGTAAGGTGGCTACGGCGGTTAAATACGTGCTGTGGTTTACGAAAGGTGCTTACGAAGGGAAGATAGTCTACGATTTGATTGAAGCCCCCGCAGACCCAGAGGGTACGGATAAAAGCTTTCATGTATGGGGTCAAAGCGTCGAAGGAGTTAAAGAAGTGTTGCGTCGGCTCAGTAATGAAGGCGACGTCGTATGCGACTTTATGTGTGGCGGTGGCGCTACGGTAGTGGCTGCTTTGGAACTGGGAGGTCGTAGGGTGATTGCTTGTGACGTGGACGAGGAAGCCGTAAGGACTACTCAGAGCAGGGTGCGACGGCTCTTTGGTCATATAAGATAAGATAAGATGGAATGAAATTACAATAATGGATATTGGGATGGTGATTGGGGGGCGGGGAGTCACACGTGTAAAAAAATATTATATATATGGCAGTCTGCCTTAATCCATATTTTGCCGTTAAGCCCGATGTCATCGAGCTTAACGGCTCATTTTGAGGTGTTTTGGATGGGAGAGCCAAAAATTAAATAAAAATCGTGGATAAGCAAATAAAAATCATGGGAATTGGATACTGAGAAATGGAAATGAAGGTCAGCTAATAAATAGGTGTGACATACAAGTCTTTTTATATATTATATGAGCCGATAAATATTAACGGACAAATTGCCTCTTAATCCCGCAGTGGTCGGGGTTTAAGAGGCAATTTTATATTGACGTAAGAGGCGACTGGCTCATGGACAGACGGTACGGATAAATCCCGCAATCACAGACTGCTCATATCTCGTATAGACAGACTGACAGACGGTACGGATAAATCCCGCAATTACAAGGTCGCTGTCCAATCTGGACAGGTGGAC
>JAAYTS010000132.1 GCA_012517995.1 Clostridium sp. | reverse complement strand
TTCCACCTGTTACTATAGCTCCTGGGTTTATGCTGGTTATTTCAAGCACATCTGGCTCATACCACAGGATAAAGTCACAGTTGTTTATTCCACTTGATGGTACATCTTTAAATCTTATTGGTATTTCTACTGTATCTCCAGGTTTGCCGGATACTGTAGCTATATCTACAATTAATGAACCTGGTTGTATTGTTGGTTTTGGTGTTTGTGTTGGTTTTTCTGTTGGTCCTACTGTTGGTTTTGGTGTTTGTGTTGGCTGTGGTGAATCTCCTCCAGGTTCTACACCCCATACCAATTGACCATTTATGTAAGCTGTTACCTTATCCCACGCAGTATAGCTAGATGCATTTGCATTAAATGAGTAGTCATTTGATTGATTATAATTTGACCAATCATTCTTAGCAAATCTTCCTTGTATTTCAACAGGTCTGCCTGCTTCTAAGTTTCCTGCTGAACTTGAAAAACTAATTTCAAGATAATGGTCAGCATTACTTGCACTACCACTAATTGATGAAAACTTACCTGAAACTGCTGAAGTTATTGATTCATACTGATTACCAGTTTTAGCTGCATGGTCACACCAGAAAGTCTGTGATTGATTTCCATCAATTGTATAGTAGTATCTTAATGTAACATTAGCTAGATTTATTGGTGAACTTCCAGTATTTTCTAGCTTAAACTGTGGATGTATAGAACCACTACTAGAAGATCTATTTGAGTTATAAAATTCAACTTTTAGATTTCCTGAAGGTACCTGTGGTTTTGGTGTTTGTGTTGGCTTTGGTGTTTGTGTTGGTTTTTCTGTTGGTTGTGCTGTTGGTTTTGGTGTTTGTGTTGGTTGCACTGATGAATCTAAGTTAACTCCTCCACCTACAATTTCAACTGATATTAAATTCAAATTATAGTCTGCAAATGCACCGTCATTAGCTTTTGTTATTGGTGCTGCTGCATTAGTCAACACTTTTGCTGTTATTGTTGCTAATATTCCATCTGTTTTAATCATACGATCTCCCACGCCTGTTTCATCTACAAACATGAAAGACAATCTGCCTCTATCTTTATTTATGTGTGATTTAAAGTCTTCTTTTCCACCTGTTACTATAGCTCCTGGATTGATACTTGTTACTTCAATTACGCTTGGCTCATACCACAATATGAAGTCACAGTTATTTATTCCACTTGATGGTACTCCTGTAATGTATACAGGTATTTCCACTGTTTCTCCTACATTTGCTTTCACACTTGCTACTGTTACTACAGTTCCATCACCTGATGGTGGCATTGTTGGTTTTGGTGTTTCAGTTGGGTCTTCTATATGTATATCTGGGTTAATTAGGCCAGGTACAATTTTAACTGGTATTAAATTCAAATTATAGTCTGCAAATGCACCATCATTAGCTTTTTTTATTGCTGTTCCTACATTAGTCAACACTTTTACTGTTATTGTTGCAAATACTCCATCTGTTTTAATCATACGATCTCCCACGCCTGTTTCATCTACAAACATGAAAGATAATCTGCCTCTATCTTTATTTATGTGTGATTTAAAGTCTTCTTTTCCACCTGCTATTATAGCTCCTGGAGTAATACTTGTTACTTCAATTACACTTGGCTCATACGACAATATGAAGTCACAGTTATTTATTCCACTTGATGGTACCCCTGTAAGGTATATAGGTATTTCCACTGTTTCTCCTACATTTGCTTCCACAGTTGCTATTGTTAATACAGTTTCATCACCTGATGGTGGTATTGTTGGTTTTGGTGTCGGTTGTGTAGTCGGTTGTGTAGTAGGTTGTGTTGTCGGTTGTGGTGTCACTGATGATCCTAAGTTAACTCCTCCACCTACAATTTCAACTGATATTAAATTCAAATTATAGTCTGCAAATGCACCATCATTAGCTTTTGTTATTGGTGCTGCTGCATTAGTCAACACTTTTGCTGTTATTGTTGCTAATACTCCATCTGTTTTAATCATACGTTCTCCCAAGCCTGTTTCATCTACAAACATGAAAGACAATCTGCCTCTATCTTTATTTATGTGTGATTTAAAGTCTTCTTTTCCACCTGTTACTATAGCTCCTGGATTGATACTTGTTATTTCAATTACACTTGGCTCATACCACAATATGAAGTCACAGTTATTTATTCCACTTGATGGTACTCCTGTAATGTATACAGGTATTTCCACTGTTTCTCCTACACTTGCTTCTACACTTGCTACTGTTACTACAGTTCCATTACCTGATGGTGGCATTGTTGGTTCTGATGTCGGTTTTGTAGTAGGTTTTGGTGTTCCTGAACTTAAATTTACTCCACCTGCTTCAGCTTTATATGCTATTAAATTCAAATTATAATCTGCAAATACTGCATTGTCTCCAGCTAAAGTTACAACGGTAGGTTCTTCTTTTAAAACTTTTGCTGTTATTACTAGGTAGGTTCCATCTTTTTTGATTACACGTTCTCCTACACCTGATTCATCTACAAACATTGTTGTTATTCTGCCTTTGTCTTTATTTACGTGTGATTTAAAGTCTAATCGGCCACCCTCTATAATGTCTCCTGGATCTACTTTTTCTACTTCCAGCACACTAGGATCATAACTAAGTGCAAAGTCACTATTGTTTATCCCACTTGCTGGCACTCCTGAAAGTTCCACTGGTATTTGCACTGTTGTTCCAGCACTACCTTGGACACTCCCAACTTTTACCGTTAGTTCTTGAGATGCTAAAACTAATGAATTTGGTATAACCCCTGATGCAAATATAGCGGTTAGCATCGCAACAACTACGAGCATACTGATAACTTTTTTCATTACCATTCCTCCCATAAAATTAATAATATATGATCTTAATAAAAAGACCTTTTAAGGTATTTATAAACAAATACCTTATATACAAATTAAAATAAAGCAACACTAATATACGTATAATGCCACATGTGAATGTTTATTTTTTTAATACCAGAGAGTTTATAACAAGATTAGAATTTGATTTGAATGTAATAACAATTGTTTTATAGCTGTTATGTACATACTTGAAACTTTATAACAATCAATCCTACAACTATTTTGGGTTCAATATTATAAATCTGTCTATAGCTTTAAACAAAAATACTCCTCTAGTACATTTTTCTTTCATAAGGATTTAATTGTAACTTAGATTTGATTATCTCCCAGATTCCTCCCTAATTGAAAATTTTATTTATATATTAACTTAGTATTAATGGGAATACAAGGTTTATTTTTATAAATAATATAATCAGAATCTTTTGATTGATATGTAAAAGCCATTATCTAAAGGCTTTTACATAGTTTATAACCTCTTTTTTTCCCCTTAATACATGGTTGTTATCAAAATACTATATTTTTAATTTCATTATATATTAAATTTGATTTTGTTTCAACATTTTTTCAAAATTAAAGCGTTTGTTTTTATTTTATAATTAGATTATTAAATTTAATATTTTAAGGATATTATCACAAAACATATATCCCCTTTCATAATGGTTCGTTAATAATATTTTTTTTGTGTACATATACACGTTTTTATTTTATATGACTAAAATGTGTAAAATTTTTAAAAATATATTTTATCTACATTATACTTAAAATAATCTGCGATGAAAAGTATCTCTTTTTTTAAACATACATAAAAAATTAGTAATATTACATTATCTATGTGTTTTTTTATTATATGGATAATAAAAAATTGTTTTTTGTTTTTTTTTGCTAGATTTTTGCTAGATGTAACCTCGTAAATAGTATATAATTTAATTATAGGCTAATAGATAAAATTAGATAAAATTTTTTTATTATATATTATTTTTAAAGGAGGAAATTTTAATGAAAAAAATTACCAGTGCTTTTTTATCATTAATTATGCTGATGGTATTTTTATTTCCTGTAAATATCCCTATAACATCAGCTAAGGAATCTTTTAACTACGCTGAAGCGCTCCAAAAGGCTATCTATTTTTATGAATGCCAGCAAGCTGGACCCCTTCCATCTTGGAATCGTGTTCAATGGCGTGGAGATTCAACTATGAATGACTATGTAACTGGTGGCTGGTATGATGCTGGTGATCATGTAAAATTCAATTTGCCTATGGCATACTCAGCTGCAATGCTTGGATGGGCTCTTTATGAGTACCCTGAAGGTTTTGATCTGTCCGGGCAAAGAGTTCATATGGAGAATAATTTAAGATTTGTCCTTGACTATTTGGCTGACTGTAACAAAGGTTCAACTGTAGTATATCAAATAGGGGATGGGGCTGCAGATCACAAATGGTGGGGACCTGTTGAAGTTATTGAAAAGGAAATGGAACGCCCATATTATACAGGCAAAGGTTCTGCTGTAACTGCACAAATGGCAGCTGCTCTAGCTATAGGTTCGATAGTTTTTGATGATGATAATTATCTTGCTAATGCTAAAAGCCTATTTAAAATTGCAGATACAGAAAGAAGTGATGCTACATATACTAAAGCAGCTGGATTCTATGATTCATGGAGTGGATTTTGGGATGAACTTACTTGGGCTGCAACGTGGCTATATCTTGCAACAGATGATATCTCATATCTTGAAAAGGCAGAATCTTACGCAGAGTTTTGGAACACCGAGCAACAAAGTGATATTTGGGCATATAAATGGGGGCATTGCTGGGACGATGTAATATATGGAACCCGAATCCTTCTTGCTAAAATAACAAACAAAGATGTATATAAAGAATCTAGTGAACGCCACCTCGACTTCTGGACAATCGGATATAATAACAACCGAGTAAAATATACTCCTAAAGGTTTAGCTTGGCTTGATCAATGGGGTGCATTAAGATATGCAACAACCACTGCATTTATAGCAAGTGTTTACGCAGATTGGGAAGGTTGTTCTCCAGATAAAAAAGCAATTTATGAAGATTTTGCCAAATCCCAAATAGATTATGCTTTAGGTAGTTCAGGAAGAAGCTATGTTGTAGGTTTTGGAGAAAACCCACCTGAAAGACCACACCACCGAACTGCCCACGGTGCCTGGGCTGATACCGATAAAGAGCCAGATTATCACAGACATGTACTCTATGGCGCATTAGTTGGAGGACCTAATCAAAATGATCAATACACTGATAAAATTGATGATTTTGTGTGTAATGAAGTGGCTTGTGACTATAATGCAGGTTTTGTAGGTATTCTTGCAAAAATGGTTTCTCTTTATGGAGGAACTCCTGATAAAAACTTCCCACCAAAAGAAGAACCTGAAGATGAATTTTTTGTAGAAGCCAGCATAAACTCAATTGGACCTAACTATACTGAAATTAAAGCAGAATTAAATAACAGATCTTCATGGCCTGCAAGAGTAATTAAAGATTTGTCATTTAATTACTATGTGGATCTTACAGAAGTCTTTGAAGCAGGTTATGATGTAGATGATATACAAGTGGAATTGCGTATGACTGAGATTCCTGCAACCATTAGCCAATTACAGCACTGTTCAGACAATATATATTATATAAAAATATCTTTTAAAGACGGCACGGATATTTTCCCTGGAGGGCAGTCGGAGTTTAGACGTGAAGTACAATTCCGTATCTCAGGTCCTCAAGGAACTGACTTTTGGAATCCCGACAATGATTTTTCATACAAAGGGCTTGTACGTGACCACGTAGTAACAAAAACTGAATATATGCCAGTATATGATGGTACCACTAAAATATTTGGTTTAGAACCTGAAGGATCAGAAGAACCATTTGTAATGGGAGATCTAAATGGGGATGGAATCGTTAATTCCTCTGATTACTCTATACTGACAAGATATATAATAGAAGTAATATCTGAGTTCCCAGTTCCTTACGGAACATCAGCTGCAGATCTTAATGGTGACGGGATAATTAACTCTCTTGACTGTACTTTAATGCAAAGATATATATTAGAAATAATAGATAAATTTTAAATCAGTCTTAATAATTTAAGGGGGCATTTATAAATGTCCCCTTTTTCATATTCATTTTGAACTTATTAATTTTTTAATATGGTCTTTTGCATCAAAAAGACTTTTTGCCACATAATTTACAAAACTAAAGTCCTGTTTATATGTATATTCATTTGGAATTGCAATGGTATAACAGCCTGCCTTAATTCCTGCTAATGCACCATTGCTTGAATCTTCAAGAACAATGGTTTCTAATGGTAAAACCTGAAGTTTATCCATTGTTTTTAAGTATATCTCAGGATTTGGCTTCCCGTTTACTATTTCATCGGATGTCTGTAAAACATCAAAATAATTTTTCAGTTCCAGTTTGTTTAACACTATTTGTAAAAACTTTTCCGGAGAACCTGTTGCTATTGACAATTTTACTTTGTCTTTAAACTCGTCTAAAATATCAAAAAGACCTGGCATGGGAACAAGTTCTTTTTTGAGTTTTTGAACAAATAATTCATCCCTCATTTTTAAAAGTTCTTCTAAAGAAATATTAATTTTTAAATCTTCTGCAAATATCTCCATTGACTCTATAGGCTTTCGCCCCATCATTTTCCAAAGCGTTTCTTCCTTTACCTCTTTATTGAATCTTTGAGCTATAATTCTTTCTGTATCAAAATATAACCTCTCTGTATCAACCATCAAACCATCCATATCAAATATAATTGCTTTCATTTTTATTTCCATCCTTTTTTTTCATTAATTTTATTTTTTAATTCCTCTAAATTATTTATTTTTCCTTTCATATATAAAATATCATTAATATATCTATCTAAAACAGTCTCAAACACCTTTAATGTTGGCTCAGTATACTTATGTATATTTTCTTCTTTGCTATGATTTAAAACACTTTCTAATAACTCTTTATCTTTCATCATTTCATCTAGTTTGCATTTTAACTTCTTTAGACTTTTTAATATATAAGGATACTCATCTAATATATCTTTTTCTCTCATATAGAACTCCTCCGTCCTATGTCCTTATTTTGGATAAAAATTTTTAAAAAATTAGATAAATAATTTATCATCCGAACATATGTTCTTATTGTACAATATTTTTTATTAAATGACCATCCCATATGTTTTTGTTTAAAAGCAATTAAATGCAAAAATCTTGCATTCCCTCAAAATTCCTCTGTCTTTTATTTATTCTAAATTACTCTTTCCTATTACTTCATTACTCCTTCCTATTACTTCTCCTGCTTTAATTTTGGTTTCATATCCTAATTTTGTTTGATATAATATATCTCCATCAAGTTTAACATGACCCTTTTTAATTAAAATTATAATTGTTGAACCGCCAAACTTAAAAAAACCTTTTTCACTACCTCTTTTAATAAATTCTCCTGGTTTGTATGTTTGAACAATTGACCCAACACAAGTAGCTCCAACTTCAATATATATTATCTCACCATAATTCTTTGACCTTAAAATGCTATATTCCCGTGTGTTTTGACAAAACACCTTTGGATAAGACAATAAAGCCACAGGATTAACTGAATAATAATGTCCTTTTATCCTTTTACTTTCACTACATACACCATCATCAATAAAATGAAATCTATGATAATCCGTGGGGTTTAATCTTAATACTACCACAGTTCCCCCATCATATTCTTCTATTATCTCATTTTCAGGTATCAAATCTCGTAATGTATAGCCACTTCCTTTTATTTCAATGTTTTTATTTATATTTACATTCATCCATCCTTTAATTCTCCCATCCCCCGGTGACAAAAATAATTCCGAATCTTTTAAAAAAGGTCTTGCAGAAGGCTTTACCCGCCTTGTAAAAAAATCGTTAAAGGTCTTAAAATCCCTTAGTTCATCGTTAAATTCTGATATGTCTATATCATACTTTTTTATAAACTTTTTTATTTTTGTTGCACTGATTCTGCTATCACATAGTATTCCAGCCAATACAGAATATAGTTTCCTTTTTAATATTAGCTCTAATCCTATCTTGCCATAGCTTGTGTTGTATAGAACATTTATAATTTTTTCCCCCGCTATTTTTTCTATATCGTATTTTTTAGTTTGCCTGTTGTAAACCTTAATCATCTCTAAGCTCCCTTGTCCAAAATGTTAAGTTTTTTAAATAAATATCTTCTTTTACATATTAATAAATAAATATATAAAACGCAACTTCTAACTATATTAATTTCCTTCATTTAAAATTAATTTTGATTTGGTGACAAATTTTTAAAAGAAGTGTATAAATAAAAACATAAAACATATAATACTAATATGTTCTTCGTAGCACACACCGAAGAACCCTTATAAAACACTAGGGATTAATTTCCCCTGGTGTTTTAATATATTTTAATGACTATTCTAAGCTTTGCAGATACTCACTGATAATTCTTTTTGCAATAGGTGCAGAAACTCCCCCACCAGAGCCTCCTTGTTCAACAACAACTGCTACTGCTATTTTAGGATCTTCAACTGGTGCAAATCCAATAAACCAAGCATGTTCTTTACCTTTATTATTTTCGGACAAATGATTTTCTGCTGTACCTGTTTTTCCAGCAACACTAATACCTTCAATTTTAGCATTTACACCGGTACCATTTTCTACAGCTTCATGCATCATTTCTTTAATAACATTTGCCGTTTCTACATCCATAATTTTATACATGGTATTAGACTTAACATCTTTTATTTTTTTCTCCTCTGATGTCACAACTGACTTTACCAATACAGGTTTCATTATATCCCCATCATTAGCTATGCCTGCTGTAATCAGTGCCATATGAAATGGTGTAAAAAGTATTTCCCCCTGTCCTATAGCCACTGCCGCCATGTCGGTTTTCCCCATGGTATCATAAGGGAAAATACTTTTATTTACAGGAATATCAAAGGTTATATCCATATTCATACCTATTCTGTCTGCTAGTCTTTTTAGTTGGTTACTTCCAAGTTCAACTCCCATTTGTGAATAAACAACATTGCTAGAAGCAGCAAGTGCTTCTTTTATACCTATATTTCCAAGAACCCTTTCTCCAGAATTTTTTATTTCATACCCATCAATAATTATTTTCCCTTTATCCTCATATGTTTTTGTATCCAACCCATTTTCAATTGCTCCCATAGTTATGATAACTTTAAAAATTGAACCTGGGGGGTAAAGCCCTTGAGTTGCCCGGGGTAAAAGAACAGCTTTGTCTGATTCAACAATACTCACCCAATTTTCTTCAAGCCACTTGCTATTTGTATCAAAATTAGGTTTGCTTACAAGTGCAAGCACTTCTCCTTTTTTAGGATCTATAGCTACAATGGCTCCTATTTTATCTTCTAAAAGATTTTCTCCTAGTTCCTGAAGCCTATGGTCTAATGTAAGATAAATATCATTTCCTCTACTTTCCCTATCAACCATTCCAAACACTTGACTATAATTATCAAGACCTAATAAATCACCATTATAATTTGCTTCTATAAGTGATTTTCCATAAATCTTGGAATTATAGCCTATAACATGGCTGTACAAAGCTCCATATGGATATATACGCTCATAACTTTCGCCATTTTTTTCACTATATGCTAATGTAACTCCATTTCTATCAAAAATACTGCCTCTTAAGGTATTTTCTTCTATCTCATTATTTCTTCTGTTATAAACATTTTGCATAAGCTTTTTGCCTTGAAAAATTTGTATATACGTTAAATAGGCTACAATGGTAAAAAATATCGAGCACATTATCACCAATGCCTTAATAATTTTTTTGTTTTCATCCATAGTTTTCACCCCCGCTGCTGAAATCCCTTTTTGATATTGCCTGTAAAATACCTAAAATAATAAAACTTGAAACTAGAGAACTTCCTCCATAACTTACAAATGGCAGCGTTATACCTGTTAAAGGAATAAGTTTTATTACCCCTCCTATAATTATAAATGTTTGCATTCCAATAAGAAGAGTAAGTCCTAATACCACTATCTTTTCAAATCTGCTTTTTATATTTAAAGCAATTTTAAAGGCTCTATAACATAAAATCATGTATAACAAAACTACTGCTACACCTGTCATTGTACCCATTTCCTCACATATCGCAGAAAATATAAAATCTGTACTGGCAAATGGAATCATATATGGTTTTCCCATTCCTAAGCCTGTCCCAAAAAAACCCCCAGAACCTATTCCAAATAGTGACTGGGCTATCTGATACCCCTTTCCTAAAACATCCTGCCAGGGATCAATCCAAATTTCAACTCTAACCCTCACATGATAAAAAAACTTATACCCTATTAAGGCAGTTGGCAAAAGCAAGGCACAATTTAAAATTAAAAACTTGTTGTCTTCACTGAAAATATAGAGGACAAAAAGATATACCAACAACAACAATGCTATAGTTCCCCAGTCTCTTTGTAAAACCAAAAACCCCGCATTTAAATATGTAATAAACATTAACAATGCTTTATTAATAAGAATTTTGTTTTTTTCACTAAAATTAGATTTTTGAAAAAATAATTTGTCTTGATTTTTAAAATAACTTCCTAAGAAAAAAACATATAATATTTTATTAATCTCTGATGGCTGAAAACTAAATCCAGCTATTATAATCCAGTTTTTAGCTCCATTAATTGTAGTTCCAAAAACAAGAGTCAAAATATACAAAAGGATAGGTACAGCCATATAAAGAACGGCATATTTGTGCCATTTATCTATTTTTAAATAAGAATAATAACATGTAAAAAACACAACTATTCCCACAAGCATCCAAACAATCTGTTTAACCGCCAAACCAGAATTTAGCCTGTATATCATCATAATTCCAATACTCAAAAGCATTGATACAATTAAAAAAAGATAACTTTCTCCAAATCTTTTTTTAATAATGACAATATAAGATATACAAAGCATTGCCAACACAATAAAACACATCAAAAAGGCTTGCGTATTATATGGTTCTTCCTTAAATGCCAAAAAAGCATAACCTATAATATTCACAAAAACAATCATACATAAAGGTATATAATAAGCTATTTTTCTAAACATAAAAACACCCCATCTACTCCCCTTTTGTAAAAATAAATTCAACTTGTCCTATTTTTATTATATCGCTATCTTTTAACAAGCTTTTATTATTACTTTCAAGCTTTTTCTCATTAACAAATACTCCGTTTTTACTACCCAAATCCCTTAAATAGACCTCTCCATTTTCTAGAATAAATTGAGCATGAATACCTGATATAAAAGAATCTTTTATAACAATATCGTTTTTATCCTGACGTCCAATTGTCATACTTTTAGACAATACATAAATATCTTCAACCTTAAATGGAAGAAGTCCCCTTTTAGTTTTAAGCCTTAAAGTTGGAAACCCTTTATCCAGATTAACTTTACTAACATTCATAGATTTTATATCAAGATATATAAGACGGATAATGCTAAAAATAAACAAATATATAACTGATGCAAAAAAAACCTTAGCAATAAGCAATATTACCTCAACCATTCTCCCCACCCCTTTTTAAACAAATCAATACATCCTTAAATACTCTTATGTAGTGTGTTTGTGATTATTTATATGTTCTTCACAATATTCATAATCACTACCACATATTTTACAATACCCAAAAAATACGTTCGGAAATTCCTTTGATGTTATTCCACATTCCCTACACT
Organism: Clostridium sp.; assembly: GCA_012517995.1. GTDB lineage: Bacteria > Bacillota > Clostridia > Acetivibrionales > Acetivibrionaceae > Herbivorax. The sequence goes on along the minus strand of JAAYTS010000132.1, from coordinate 5,181 downwards.
TATGAACAAACTCAAATTTTTTGGGAGGTACTATAACTTTAAATTTTCTACGTCTTCTCTTTTTCAAGAAAGCAGATATTTTAGGAGTAACCCATTTTCTCCAAAAGTCTCTTCCAAAAAATATAAAAAAGTTTAAAAATGAAAATAGCGCTGCTACCTTATCCTCTATATTAGCAAAAATCAAAGTAGTTATCACAAAAAACACATTAAACCAAGCTAGATATTTCGCCTTCACAGGTATAATAAAAAATAAAAGCAGTTTGAAATTTGGATATAAATATGCAAATGCAAGAAATATGGATAAACTCAAATACACTGTAGAAGCTGAACCAGCAATAAAAGCTGCTATAATTGCAGATAGCACACCTATAAAATAATATAAATTAAATCTAAAGCTTCCCCACATATTTTCTAAGGAGCTTCCAAATATATACAATACATATAGTGCAAATATTACAAATATATTTTTATTTGGAGGTATGAAAATAAAGGTTATAAGCCTCCACACCTGACCTTGTAAAATTCCATCCCGGTGAAGGGTTAACGTTTTATAAACAAAATAATTTATTTTATCGCTTAAATTTACTGCAACAAATATAAATGCAGCAGCAATAACAATATATTTTATAAGACCCTTTATCGCAAACCGGCTATACTTGCGTTCAAGTCTGTCGATCCAATTCAAATTAAACAATCCTTTCAAATTAAGTTAATACTACTTTTAATTCTACATTTTTTTAAAATTCCCTTTTATAATATTATAACAATTCATTTTATATAATATAGAAAATATACATTTGTTCTTTGAAATTTAAACTCTATTAATTTAATTAAAATTTCTAAAAAATATACTGTTTCTTTATGTAAGTTAGTGTATAATGGTTAAGAAAATAATTTATTTTAAATATACATAAAAGTAAGGAGTCAGTAATATGCCAAAACTAAATGACATTAACAAAATAATGATTATTGGTTCTGGTCCTATTATTATAGGTCAGGCCTGTGAATTTGACTATTCTGGAACTCAAGCATGTAAAGCTCTTAGAAATCTGGGATATAAAATTGTACTGGTAAATTCAAATCCTGCAACAATTATGACGGATCCTGGCATTGCAGATGCCACCTATGTGGAACCCTTAAATTTAAAAAGAGCAACAGAAATAATTGAAAAAGAACGTCCTGATGCTCTGCTTCCTAACTTAGGAGGACAATCTGCATTGAATTTATGTTTAGAGCTTTCCAAAGCAGGGGTTTTGGATAAATATGGCGTAAAAGTTATTGGCGTTCAGGTGGATACCATAGAACGTGGTGAAGACCGTATAGCCTTTAAAGAAGCCATGAATACGCTAGGAATTGAAATACCTCGAAGCAAACCAGCATACAGTGTTGAAGAAGCAGAAAAAATTGCTATGGAACTTGGTTTCCCAGTTGTTATCCGTCCTGCATACACTATGGGTGGAACAGGAGGTGGCCTGGTATACAATTTAGAAGAATTAAAGGTTGTTGCTGGGCGTGGTATTGCATCTAGCATGATTGGACAGGTATTGGTAGAAGAGTCCATTTTAGGATGGATAGAATTAGAGTTAGAAATTGTTCGTGATTCTAAAAATCAAATGATAACAGTATGCTTTATTGAAAATATCGATCCAGTAGGTGTTCACACTGGAGATTCATTTTGCAGTGCACCTATGCTTACAATAAGTGAGGATGTTCAAAAAAGACTTCAAAAATGTGCATATGACATAGTAGAACATATGCAGGTAATTGGTGGCACTAATGTTCAATTTGCCTATGATCCTAAAACAGACCGTATAGTAGTTATTGAAATTAATCCTAGAACTTCCCGTTCCTCTGCCCTAGCATCTAAAGCCACAGGATTTCCTATTGCTTTTGTTTCAGCTATGTTAGCTGCCGGGTTAACTTTAGATGAAATTCCCTATTGGAGAGATGGTACATTGGATAAATACACCCCTTCTGGTGACTATGTGGTTATTAAACTCCCTCGCTGGAATTTTGAGAAATTTAAAGATGCCCAGGATAAACTTGGCACACAAATGAAAGCAGTTGGAGAAGTTATGAGTATTGGTAAAAATTATAAAGAGGCTTTTCAAAAAGCTATACGTTCCCTAGAAATAGGTCGTTATGGATTAGGTTTTGCCAAAGATTTTAACAAGCGTTCTTTAGAAGAGCTTATGCAAATGTTAATAGAACCTACCAGTGAACGCCAATTTATTATGTATGAAGCTTTACGAAAAGGTGCTACAATAGATGAACTTCACAAAGTGACTGGCATTAAACACTGGTTTATTGAACAAATGAATGAAATGGTTTTATTGGAAGAAGAAATTTTAAAATATAAAGGTGGTACACTGCCTGATAATTTATTAATTCAAGCTAAAAAGGACGGTTTTGCTGATGGCTATCTTTCAATTCTTTTAGATGTGCCTGAAAAGGAAATTCGTGAACGACGTGTTTCTTTAGGTGTAGTTGCTGGTTGGGAAGCTGTTCCTGTAAGTGGTGTTGAGAATGCGGCTTATTACTATTCCACATATAATGCACCAGATAGTGCTCCTTCTACAAATCGTAAAAAAGTAATGGTATTAGGCGGCGGACCTAATAGAATCGGACAGGGAATAGAATTTGATTACTGCTGTGTACATGCAGCCTTTGCCCTTCGTGATATGGGTTATGAAACAATTATTGTAAATTGTAACCCTGAAACAGTATCTACCGACTATGATACTTCTGACAAATTGTATTTTGAACCTCTTACTGTTGAAGATGTTCTTAGCATTTATGAAAAAGAAAAACCTTTAGGGATTATTGTTCAGTTTGGAGGACAAACCCCTTTAAATATTGCTGAAGAATTGGAAAAAGCAGGAGCAAAAATTTTAGGTACTCCCCCTGAAGTTATTGACCTTGCAGAAGACCGTGACAGATTTCGACATATGATGGAAAAGTTAGGTATACCAATGCCTGAATCAGGCATGGCAAGTAATTTAGATGAAGCTATTGCTGTAGCAAACCAAATTGGTTACCCTCTAATGGTACGACCTTCATATGTACTTGGGGGACGAGGAATGGAAATTGTATACGATGAGGACATGCTAAAGACGTATGTATCCTCCGCAGTTGGTGTTACTCCTGAAAGACCTATTTTAATAGATAGATTTTTAAGTAATGCCATAGAAGCTGAAGCCGATGCAATAGCCGATGGTGTAGATGCCTTTGTTCCTGCAATAATGGAACATATTGAACTGGCCGGCATTCACTCAGGTGACTCTGCCTGTGTTATTCCTACAATAAGCATTCCTGAAAAACACCGTGAAACTATTTATGAATATACAAGCAAAATAGCTAAAGAACTTAAAGTAATTGGACTTATGAATATTCAATACGCTATTTCCCATGACAAGGTATATATTTTAGAAGCAAACCCACGTGCATCAAGAACAGTACCCCTTGTATCAAAAGTGTGTAATGTTTCTATGGCAAGTATTGCCACTAGAATAATGATGTTACATGAAACAGCCCAAAAATCAGAGATAAGTACTTTTACCCGTAAAGAAATACCTCATTTTGGAGTTAAAGAAGCGGTATTCCCATTTAATATGTTTCCAGAAGTAGACCCCCTTTTAAGCCCTGAAATGCGTTCTACAGGGGAAGTATTAGGAATTGCTGACTCCTTTGGTCTTGCTTTTTTTAAATCACAGGAAGCCACTCAAGTTCCTCTGCCTACATCAGGAACAGTTTTAATAAGTGTGGCAGATTACGATAAAGATGCTGTGCTGGAAGTTGCAAAAAAATTCTTAAAACTAGGTTTTAATATTAAAGCAACTAAAGGAACTCATCTATTTCTTAAAGAAAATGGCATAAATTCAGAGGTTATAAAAAAACTAAATGAAGGGCGACCTAACATTGTAGATGGAATTATGAATAAAGAAATACATTTGGTTATAAACACCCCTTCTGGAAAACTAAGTCAATACGATGATTCATATATACGAAAAGCAGCTATTAAGTATAGTACACCTTATATCACCACTATTACTGCTGCTTTAGCTAGTGCCAAAGGAATTGCTGCTTACAAAGAAGATGGAGAAAAAGGCAGTGGAGTAAAATCCCTTCAAAATTATCATCTAGATATTAAATCATGACCACCCGTAAAACGGGTGGTTTGCTCAGCCCTATAAGGACGTGTTATCGGCCAGCGCCTAAAGACGCTGGCTTTCACTTTGTTCAAGCTACAATGCCTTTGCCACTTTTGCCGCCCCTAAAGGAACCATTATATTACTAGCTACCCCTTAAAGGGGTCTTCATATTCTTTTACACTTAATTTGTTAATTGCAATATCATGTTTTTCTTGCTCTTGTATGTATTTTCTAATAGTTGCTTCATTTAGTCCCACTGTCGAAACATAGTATCCCTCTGCCCCAAAATGCCTGTTCCCAAATTTATACTTTAAATTTACATGCCTGTCAAACATCATTAATGCACTTTTACCTTTTAAGTAACCCATAAAGCTTGATACACTCATCTTTGGTGGAATACTTACTAACATATGTACATGATCAGGCATAAGATGTCCCTCTATTATCTACACTCCTTTATACTTACATAACTGTTTTAATATTTCCCGCACGCTTTGCTTATATTGATTATATATTATTTTTCGTCTATACTTAGGAGTAAATACTATGTGGTATTTACACATCCATTTTGTACGTGCTAAACTATGTTCCTTATTTGCCATTAAAATCACCTTTCCTTTCGTTATTATAGTAGCTTGAATAACTCTATTATAACGGAAAGGCGATTTTTTTGTATAACTTCTGTCGCGCACCCGCATAGTGGGTGGTTTATTGTTTCGCTCGCTACTCTCACTCAACAGGCTAAAGCCCATAATAACACAAAACCTGCCAAAAAGGCAGGTTTTGTGTTATTATGGCATCCTCTTTCTCTTCTTTTTATCTCCCCTAATCCCTTTTTCAATTTGGAAAATCGGATAATTTAAATTATGCAAAAAGATTTGCAGTTAAATTATTAATTGATTTATCAGATTCTGAGTATGCTTGTGCTGTTTCTTCTAAGAATTTTGAATATGATTCCACCACCTGATAATAACCTTCAAGATTGCTCTTAAATTTTTCAAACTTTGCTAAGAATGTATCTGCAGCCTCA
>JAAYTS010000131.1 GCA_012517995.1 Clostridium sp. | reverse complement strand
ACGAGAACCGTACGTACGGTGGTGTGGGAGGTCGGTAAATAAAATAATTATTTACCTCCTACCCGATTGTTTAAAAAAATGCAATGGGAAATATTAAATTTATATTAATTTTTGATAAAAAGTTTGTTAAGCATGGGATAAGCGGGGTAATATTATTTAATAATGGTAGATAATTTCATTTTTATATGCTATAATGAATTTTCGGGGAGTACATTTTGAGGAGGTGTGACATCATGAACGAAAATACAAATAATTTAGAGAAAAGAATTGTTGAGAAAAACCTGCTTATTAATTCTTTTGATAAACATGATGATTCTCAGCAAACAAAGATCCAAGATGTTGAGATTGAGTTAGATGGTCTTTTGTATCAGTATTATAAAATGCTGAGGAAAAAAAAAGAATAAAAAATTTCTTATCTAAAAATCTAATAAAATCTAATAAATACAATTTAAAAAACTGGTAAGAGTATAGCAGGTACTTTTACCAGTTTTTTATTAAACAGAAATATTGATATGCAAAACAGCAGGGTTTGAAGTTAAAATTATCCCTGGCATATAAAACGAGAAAAGTATATGGAAAAAAACATTTTTAAAAGATATAATAATAGTTAAGCAAGAGGTTTCCAATACTCATTGAAGTGCTATACATTTTACAAAATTCACAAAACAAAGAGGTGTGTACATTGGAGCAAAAAATAAATAAGAATGGATTAACTGAAGAACAGTTTCTTGCAGCTTATGACCCAAATAAATTTGAAAGACCATCTGTAACAGCAGATGTCCTTGTTTTTACAGTAACTAGTGAAGAAAAAGAAAATTACAGGAAACTTCCAAAGAAGGCTTTAAAATTGTTAATGATTAAAAGAGGTGATCATCCTGACATTGGAAAGTGGGCACTGCCAGGAGGTTTTGTTAACATGGATGAGAGCTTGGAAGAAGCGGCATTAAGAGAGCTTAAAGAAGAAACAAATATTGATAATGTATATATAGAGCAGCTTTATTCATGGGGAGATGTTGGCAGGGACAAAAGGACAAGAATAATAACTGCTTCATATATGTCACTGGTGGATAGTTCCACCCTTAATGTAAAAGCTGCTGATGATGCAGATGATGCAAAATGGTTTACCGTTTCCTGTAAATGTTGTGAAGAAAATAAAATTTCAAATGAGAAAGGATGGGTTTTTGAAAAGCTTTTTAAACTAAACTTAGAAAATGGTGAAGATAAGCTTACGGCAACTGTAAAGGTATCAAAAATTATTGAAGGAAAAGCAGCTAAAATAAAAAGGGAGATAATAGAATCTAATGGAATAGCTTTTGATCATGCAAAAATTATAGTATATGGAATTGGAAGGCTCAAAAATCAAATAAAAAATACCGATATTATATTTAATTTGATGCCTGAGCTGTTTACATTAACAGAACTTCAGCAAGTATATGAAGTGATTTTAGATACTAAGCTTTTAAAAGCAAATTTTAGAAGAAAGATTTCAAATGTGGTTGTTGAAACAGATAAGTACGCTAAAAATGGAGGACACAGACCGTCAAAACTTTATACATTTAATCCTTATTATAGCGATTTTGAGATATATTGACTAATACCACAATTTACCATGAATTGTGGTGAAGTCATCTTCTTTTCTATATGCATATTTCTATATGCATATATTAAGAAGGATTTTTTTTGATTTTGTAGAATTATTATATATGACTGATTATTAAAAAGCCTAATCTGTCATTCGACAGAAATGATACCATGTATATTTAACATCTAAATAGTTTACCCTAATGGTGCTATTCATACCTTACTTTAACGATACACTAGATACTTTATAACACTTAACAATCTTTTTGTTGCAATTAAACTTTCTAGGAAAGGTTGGAGAGAAAAATTACTACTACAGGCACCGTT
>JAAYTS010000130.1 GCA_012517995.1 Clostridium sp. | reverse complement strand
TTTAGCAGGTATCAGTCCTTGTTTATTTATTTTTATTACTGCTAAATCTGACTCTTCATCAATGTTTTTTAATACTGCTTCAAAACCTTCTCCATTAGAGAGAACAACCACAATCCGTTCAATATCCTTTACAACATGAGCATTAGTTAAAATTTCCCCTGTAGATTTTATAATTACTCCTGTTCCATGTACAATTTCTTCACTGTAACTACTGCCATAGTAAGATGCAGATTTTTTTAGATTGCCTATAACAGCCACAACTGAAGGGCTGACTTCTTTTATTATTTCAGGGAGTAAACTATCTTCGTTGCTTAATTGATAAATGTGTACTTCTCTTTTTTTAGCATCCCATTGAACATCTGCTCCTAAAGCTTCTGAAATAGCTCTTACAGGTAAAAAAGTTCTGTCATTTATTAAATGAACATCCCCCACAACTTCTTCTCCATTTACAAATATTTTAATATGGGAATTTCCAAGGACATCAAAGGAAAAAATAGCACAAATAGAAATGAATACCACAACAATATATGCAATAACTTTTTTACCCACAAAATCACTCCCCTTGTATTTTTATATCTTAAAAGAATTCTTATTTTGTTTTTAAGCAAATATAAACAAAAATAATTTTTAATTACTATAAAACCATAGAATTACAAACACAATTATACATAATAAAGGTGTTTTAGTCAATATTTAAACTTTAGGGTGAAAGCATTAATTTATTAGATGGTATTTTAAGCCAAATAAGAAGGGGGTATTTAAGGTTTTAGGAATTTATTTTTATAGTTGTATCTTGCGTTATATTGTTTTTTATTTTTTAATAGTTTAATATTAAATATGCTGGATAAATATTAATAGTAAGATAAATATAGATAGTAAGGATGATTAAAACATGAACGTAAAAACATTATTTACCGACTTAGATGGGACATTAGTGAAACATAGTGGTGATGTAACTGAGGATGTTATTAAATCAGTGAAAAAGTTATTGGATAAAAAAATAAATGTGGTTTTGGCATCTGGAAGGCATCCTGATATGATGAAAAGTATACATTATAAGTTGGGATTAAAAACCCCCGTTATAGCTTGTAATGGTGGGATAATTAAGGATTTACACACAAAGGAAGTTTTATATGCAAACCCCCTGTCTGAAGATATTATAAAAAGAGCTATAGAAATAGCAAGAGAACTTGAGGTAGATTGGGTGGTATACGAGAAAAACGATATACTTTTTGAAAAAATGCCTCCAAAGTCCTATAAGCTTCCATATATAAATCCCCAACTACCAAAGCATTTGCAGGCAAATTATTTAAAAATAAACTCTTTAGAGGAAGTATTTAAAGAGGGTTATCTTTTCTTAAAGATATTTCTTTTATTTGATAACAAAGTAGAAGCAATGGAAAGAGGAAGGCAGATGTTAAGTGAAATAGATGGCATTGATGTGGTACAATCTGCAAAAACTTATTTAGATGTTATGGTACATGGTTCATCAAAGGGACAGGCTATGAGAAGGTATGTGGAATTAATGGGTATTGATACAGAAAATACCATAGCCATTGGGGATGCGCAAAATGATATGGATATGATTGAATATGCAGGTTTTGGGATTGCAATGGGAAATGCCGTGGACAGTGTAAAAAAAGCGGCTGATTATGTGACAACACCGCATCCGGAAGGATTTAAGGATGTGGTTGAGTACTTGATTAAGTAGATGGGATATATTGTGAAAATGTAACTTTATGCTAAATTTAATTATATTGAATTTAATTATAAATTGAATTCAATTACAAATCATGATAAAATTTAATAAAAAGTGCTTATATATGGAAGGGTAAAAATAGGGGGAGTAAAAATGAAAAGTAAAGTAAAACTAACATTGGTATTTGTAATTTTAATTACAATGTTTTTTTCTAATGCAGTTTATTTAAATGCTGAAGAAAGTATGCTAGAGACTAGGACTATCGGGGATATAGTTAAGAACTATCAAAAAAATCCATTTCGTTATAAAGTTTCTGTTTCCGATGGCTACGAAATTGAACCAAAATCTGAAGCTCCATATGCTGCAGGGAAATTAAAAAGTCAGTACTTAGAGGAAGCATTAAACTGCGTGAACTTCATGCGCTATCTGGTGGGGCTTCCAGCTGATATTACTTTAAATGAAGAATACAACAATTATGCCCAGCACGGGGCTGTAATACTTGCAAGCTTAAAAGGTTTAACTCATCACCCACAGAAGCCTGCTGACATGTCAGAAGAATTCTATCAACTTGCATACATTGGAACTTCAAGGGCTAATATTGCTTTTGGTTATCCATCTATTATGGATAGCATAATAGGATATATGGATGATTCTATAGGTGAGTCAAATATTAATACAGTGGGACACCGCAGATGGATATTAAATCCGGGTATGCAGCAAATAGGATTTGGTCAGTGTAGTATTTTCCATTCTACATATACATTTGACGTGAGCAGAAGGCCAGCTATTCATTTTGATTTTATATCATGGCCTGCAAGAAATTATATGCCTTTAGAGTTTTTTAGTAAGGACACCCCCTGGTCAGTTAACCTTGGAGGGGATTATGGTTTGGCATCTTTAGATGATATTGAAGTAACTCTTACAAGAAGAAGCGACGATAAAGTATGGATTTTTAATAATAGCAAAGATAATATTGAAAAATACGGACTTTTTAATGTAAATGATGAGAATTATGGAATGAGGAAATGTATTATTTTCAGACCTAAAGATGTTGGCGGGTACAATAAAAATGATGTATTTGATGTAAACATTAAAGGGATAAGGGAGTATATTGAACCTGAAGTGATAGATGGCAAACTTTATACCAGCAGACCTGCCGAGATTAATTACACAGTTGAATTTTTCAGTCTGCCTAATGCCATTGATGATTTTGAGGAAGAAAAAGATTTAATATATGGGGATTTAAATGGTGATGGAGAAATAAACTCATTAGATTCAGTGATAATGTCAAGACATATTTTAGAGATAGTGGAGATTTCAGATATTAAAGCAGCAGATTTAAATGGGGATGGAATAGTGAATACAATTGATTACCAATTGCTTAAGCAATATATTTTAGGTATTATAAATGGGTTTCCTGTTGAATAGCTTTTGGTACAATTTGCAGTCTTAAATACAAATAATTCTAAAATGACAGATGCTATTTATAAATGTAAATGCCTATAATGCTGATGGGTTAAGAGTAGAAAAAGAAGTAAACGGTCTTTTGACAAGGTACCTCAACAGGTGAGGTTTCTGCAACTTACTATTATGATGCCTTTGGTAATATATTGGAGTCAACAGGTGATGTAGATAATAACATAACTTATGCAGGATACCAATGGGATGAAGAGACAGGGCTTTATTACCTCAATGCCAGAATGTATGATCCAAAAGTGGCAAGATTTTTACAGGAGGATACCTATAGAGGAAATATAAGAGATCCATTAAGCTTAAATCTTTATACCTATTGTAACAATGAACCAATAAAATTCAGAGATCCAACCGGGCACTGGAAAGAGGGAGATAGTGACAGACCTGTAGCAGTCCAATTAGCCTTGATGCAAGTTTCAGATGAATGGTTAGCAGCAGAAACAAAATCAAAAAAACGTGAGATAGAGGCATTAGCTGATGAGATCAGAAAATTAGGATTAAAACATCCAAGAGTTCAGGAAATTATAGGTGAGTATGATTTATCAGTAACAGAAAAGAATTTTAGAATAGATGATTCTGATAGAATTATTAAGCAAAAACGCTCTGACATATGGAAAGATATACTAAATACATTAGAAGTGGTCGACAAAGCCAAAGAAGCTGAATATCTGAAAAAAGGATATTTAACCCCTGAAGAATGGAGAGAAATAAGAAATGTAAGTTATAATCTTAAATTTGTTAAAGGTTCTCAATATCCCGAAGAAATAGATGTAATGAGACAAAATACACATGGGATTGATAAACAAAAGCTTAAAGCAGCAGAATACTTTGCTAAAGCGATTAAAAAATGATACAGATAAAAATTGGTTGTATGCAATTGGAGCGTATAGAACAATCACGAAAGCAAATATAAAAACTTATAATGGTCAAATTTTTATGAATGTAAATTATATTATGAAAGATGTATATGACTTTCACAGATATAAATGTGGCCAATTGTTAGATATAAATCCTCAAGTACCTATTCCTCTAACAAATGCTGAAATTACAGTTGTGCATGCATATGACTATGAATTTGAGAACCTTCATAGATATGGTATGGCAAAAGAATTTACAGTAGTCGGGATACAAAATTATACTGCAAATTTTAATATAGGATTTCAACCAGCAAACAAAGACCAAATGGTGGATATATTTTTACCTTATAATTAAATTTCATAATTTATAAGTATATGGTAAAGATTTATTCATTGTGACTATGCTAATAAGTAGCATAATTTACAAAAATCTTTTAAGACTAGTTAATTAGTTATTTTATAAAGTATGTGTTTTAATAATGGATTACCATTAATTTATTAAGTGAGGTGTGAAAATGTCAACAAAAAAAGGATAGTGGTTTCAATAGTTATACTTCTTTTAATAAGAGCAGCTTGTATAATACTTATTAAACAAGTAGAAATAAATCCACCTGAAATTGAGGATGTTTTAGGTACAAGTGAAGAAAAAAGAAATATGTTTAATAATCGTCTTGACATAGAATTACCTGAGTATACAGAAGTAAAAAATATTAGCATTTATAAAAGGTATCATACAATACGAACATTTGCTGAAATTGTTATTCCGGAACAGAATTACAATGATTTTATTTCAGGGCTAGATGTAATGGAAGAACTATCAATAGAAGAGAAAGTTGAAATTTGGGAAGTCATGACAAAAAAAGTGAAATGGGTACAGTTGGACATAAATAACATTACAAATATTTATATTACCGGTAAAACGATATATACTTTAATTATTTTTAAGCCAAAAGATAATTATATAACAATATATTTTTTTGAATAGATTAAACACAAGTGTGAGAAAATTCTTATTTGTCTTGCTTAATTAAGGTTTTAATATGTTTTTATTCTTCGAGGGGTGAAGATGAAAAGTACAGGGACAAGTCAGACAATTAGCAGAGTTAGCTGGTTTAGGCGATACAATTAGCTGGTGGTATGATAGAGATAAAAACCTTAATGTATTAGTAAGACCTGAATTAAAGAACGCCCCTGTACAGGTTACAAGAAGCGGAATAAAAATAAATATTAAAGCCTATGTAGATATAAGTGGTGAAGCAAGTACTAAGAGAGCTTGGGAAGAAAGTTATGAAAAACTTCGTAAATTAACTGGAAAAAGAAAGTGCACAAAGTCACGTTAAAATTAATCCATTTAAAGGCTGGTCAATTAAAAATCCAGCAAAATATGTAAGACTTTATACAGGTCATTTAAGAAACGGGGTAATATCATATGATGATTGGGGAGGATTTAAAGCAGTAACAGCTCATGAATTTGGTCACGTTTTAGGCATTAGTGATGCATATGATGTCAGTGCTGAACGTTTAATTGGAGGAAGAAAAGCGGCTCCGGATGATATCATTGATAAAGTTAATGGCGAAGAGATAAATGAAGATGTAGAATTTAGTTATGAGGAAACCAGCAAATCTGCTGAATATAACAAAGTCTATTCATCTGTTAATTTTGACGAAAATTGGGGTGGAGTAATAATTTATGTAACAAATATTAATGATGAAGATATTATTGTAGAAATATCAAGAGCAGCTATTTTATATAAACCGAAAACAATGGAGCTTCTTAAAAAAGCTAAAAATTCCATTCTATATTGCCTGTTTTTCCCTTAAAAGACATGTCCTGTTCCTTATAAAAACATCCAATAAGCAAGAAGACAAACCGAAACTGGCAAAAAAACCATGTCAGTATAAAGAGTATTATTGCTTCAGGAACAATCATTAAAAAAAGCAACAATCTATGGTAATAAATATTCAGGCTAATTAAACCTATATAGTTAAATACAGATACAAATAATAAAGGAGCCAAATATACATTGTATTTAAATTTCCATTTTCCTTTTTTCTTTCTTTCTTCGATAATGTAGTTTATTCTGAACGATGCGGCTAAAAGTATCTTAAAAAAAGTATATATAAAATCTACCTTAACATTATAAACAACAGAACTAAGGTCTAGAGTAATAATAATATACAATAGAATCATAATAAATATATTAATTATTTTGATTAATTTACTTTTTTTCTTATTATAATCACCTTCTGCTCTTTTATTTTATAAAAAAATTGTATACAATTTTCTAATTAAACATCAGGTAGAGTAAAATTTACTCTACCTGATGTTTAATTTAATGTTTAGTTACTTAGTGTAATCAGTTTGATTTTCATCCAATTGCTCTATCAATCTTGGAAGCATGACATATATTGAGAAATAATTATGCATGTATTGCTTTTTCTCATATAAACCTACATCTCCATAAAAATCTATATCATAAATAACTTTACCATTCTTATCACGCATTGTTATCCCTCCAATGGGAGTTTTATTGGTAGGTATATATTCTCTTCGGTTTTCTTTAAATCTCATTGCATAATTAAAAAATTCAACTACTTTAATTATTTTATCTTTATCTTCCGTATATAAGGATGGTTCATAAAAGCCATTAATGCCTATTCCAAACATATTTATTGATATTTTTTCAACATTTGAAGGATCCACGGTTATCCTTGTAGTTGTATTCATTATGTTAATATATCTCACCGTTATGTATATTAATATTAATGTTAAGAAAAATATTAGTTTTTTCAAAATATACACATTCCCGTTTAATAATCAATTGTTTTGCCTGGTTTTTTGTATATAATACAAAACAATAAAAGAAATGGGTGATTTTAATTGTAAAATCCCCATATTTTTAAATACAAAATTATAAAAATTAGTTTTATGATAATAGATTTTAATTTAAATATCAATAGTTATAAAGAAAAATTTTAAATAATTGTGAAATTTTTAATTGTGTTTGTTACACATGTGTTGGAAAATATTTATTTTTGTAAATATTGACATAAATGATTCCTCCTTAGCTTTTATTATTATTAATTCTCGCCAAGGAGGAATTTAATTATTTATCAACATACGAAATATGTTAATTCACGGAAAATTCTTTAATTATGACACTTTCCCCCGCAAGTAAAGGTGCATACTTAAAGGGAAAGTTATACTTATTTTCGAATGTATATTTGTACAATTGAATTGCCATATTTACCATTTGGAAGAATTGCTACTCCAGTATAAGAAAGAGTTGGATAAAAAATAATAGGGTAATTTTTTTCACTTTCTAACCATCTATTTACTGCCCTTTCTATATAATGATTTCCTGCAGTTCGCATTCCAGCAACGGTATAAGGTATTTTGTTTTCTCTAATAAGAACATCAAAGGAGGACTCAGGAGTAACGGAATAATTGTCTGACATTTCTTGCGCTAAAATACGTGCAATATGGGTAAGCCCTTCATCCAGTATAAATGGCTCAAGATTAGCTTCAATTCTTTTTTCATTTACCAAGTCAAACAATAATTGTTCATCTTCTGTTAATCCATTATTAGGAGTGGGGAGGTCAGGTGAAAGATTTTCAACTGGAAAAGTATTAATTATTTCAAGAACATATTTACATAAAATAATATAGTCTATACTATTAATTTGTCCGTTACCATCTAAGTCAATAACTGTTGTACCATTTGAATTTGGAATATCGGTAATTATCTCCAAAATATACCTTCTGAACAAATTTATATCTGTACTATTGACTACACCATCACCATTCAAATCGCCATAAATAATAGAGGTATCATCATTATCTGAATAAACAATGGTTGTTTGAAAAATTAGTAAGAAACAAATTAAAAGCAATAAAGATGAAAAAAATTTACAATTTCTTTTCATAATATAACCCCC
>JAAYTS010000129.1 GCA_012517995.1 Clostridium sp. | reverse complement strand
TTTTTATATAAAGCTATAGTCTATTTTGATTTTATAGTTTTTTATCCACTCTTTATTTCTTTTCTATCTAATTAAAGTTATTTACTATGAAATATCTCTTTAAGATAAAAAATTTTTTTTGAATTAAAGCATCATAAATGTAAAAAATATCATGTAACGTTTAGCATGTCTTTAACGTCATTATTATTGTACACATAATTGACCGGTCAAGAAAGGGAGCTGTGGATATGTTTGAAGAGAAAGATACAGATGCAATAGAAGAAATATGCTCTTTAACATGGAAGACTGTATACCGTTTTATATACTTTAAAGTACAAAACCGCCAAGAAGCTGAAGATATTACACAGGAAACCTATGTAAGAACACTTTCGTATCTAAAAAGACACAATGCAAAAGTGGAAGAATACACCAGTTTTTTAAAAACCACTGCATTAAACATATTGCGTGATAGATGGCGCAAGAAAAAGCGTTGGGCATTGGATGTAAGTTTAGAAGCAGTAAACCCTAAAGAGACAGCGGTAGATGACGATATGGAAGTTTATACCCAAAGGGCAATTGTACAGGAGGCATTAAACAGGCTTAATGAGGAGCAGCGGACAGTTATTGAACTTAGAATACTTAAAGGCTATTCCACAAAGGAAACTGCAAGGATTATGGAAAAAAAAGAGGGTACAATCCGGGTGCTGCAATACAGAGCGCTAAAAAATCTTTCTGCAATTCTTGAAAATATGGGTAGCTAAAACCAGTGAAACATTGTGTTGCTAACTAGGTTCAATTTTTAGATGTAAATTTGTGTTATTTGTAAAATGGTTGTACTAAATTATATAAGGAGGTATAAAAATCATGAAAAGAGATAAAGACAAATTATCTGATTATATTGATTCTTTGAATGAAGAAAAAAAACCCAAAATCCATGAGGGTTTTAATGAGTCATTGGAAATGGAGAAACTTATGGATACTGTGAGAAAAGTACGGAGTTTAAAAGAACCTGTTTTTCCAGAAGGGGACTTTTCTAAAAAGATAGGCGAAAATGTTACAGAACAATTGTGGAAAAAAAGACCTGTAAAAAAGAAAAAAAGAATATGGGTTGCAGCAGCGGCAGTTGTTGTTTTAGCACTTTTACTAAGTTTTGCATTATATCCTAAAAATACTGATATTGTCCATGCTATGGAACAGGCTTTTAAAGAAATAAAGGCATACCATGGAATTATTGAGATTATTGAAAAAAATGCTGAAGGGAAAGAAACTGTTCAAGCAGTCAGAGAAGTGTGGGCGGATAAGAAGGGACGGTATTATGTAAAAGAGATGGAAGGAACAGAGACAATCCTTGTAACTGCAAACAACGGAGAGAAAAAATGGCAGTTGCGCTTTGACGAAGAACAGGTATTTATTTTTCCCTCATTTCCAGATCCCTATCAGTTTACATTTGAGTTGGGGAATGAGATAGACCGAGTTAAAGATGCGGCTGAGGTTAAAGCCATTGGAGAGGATAGTGTTTCAAAAAGACCGGCTGTAGTTCTTGAGGTAACACCAAAAGGAGGAGAGTCCTATCGTATATGGGTTGATAAAAAAACAAAACTGCCTCTTAAAAGAGAAAGTGCAATGCAAAATTCAATCCAATATATATCCGTTTATAAGAGCATTGATTATCATGATGCTTTGCCTGAAGAATTGGTTTCCTATAGTATACCGGATGGTTTTAAGGAAATAGATAAAAATCCTGAACAACTGGTAAACAATATGGAAGAAGCAGAGGAGATGGTGGGTTTTACCATTAAGATGCCCAAAGAAATATTAAAGGGATACAAAAGAGAAAGCATATCGGTTTTAGGAGGGGGGAAGACAGCTAAACTTAGTTACACTTCTCAGGATAAGAAAAACAAAATAATTGTTTTACAAGGAACAGGGGAAGGTGAATTAAATCCTGCATCAAACGCTATTTTAGGTGAGATTAACGGGGGTGTTGCTGAAATACAGTCACCTGTTCGGGAGGAATATGGAATTCTTTCGGGTGGTGGAATATATTCAGGTATAACGGATATCACCTCTGTTCGCTGGCAGGAGGATGGGTTTGAATTTGCAGTGATTGGCAACCTTTCATTGGAGGACTTGATTTTATTTGTAGAAAACTTATGGGACGGCATGGTTGTGGTTCTTCCAAAAGATACAGAGTTTTTAGATAAGGCTCAAATTCAGGTTCCTGTTGACTTAAATCTAGAGGAAAATGAGCAAAAAAGCGTAGATGGAGGGCATTCTCCGTGGAAGCTTGATCCCGTTTATGTTGCACAGGTATTTGTAAGTCTTGAAATTTTCCCTGAGGGTATTGTGGGAGAGTATCCTGTTAAATATGAAGATATCAAAGTAGTAAAAAATAACGGGATAGAAGCTATTTTAGAAATAAGTGGAAGTGAAACAACTATACGCAGGGTATATTTGAAGAAATTGATAAGGCAGGATAGTACAGGAATATGGACTGTGGTAGGATATGACCCCCTTTAATTTAAAAATAAATCCTATGCCTGTTGCTATTTTACATGATTGTGTTATTATATTCATGATTTGTAAAATCTTAAATATAGCTGTGTAAATAGCTTGTTGCTTTTAAAAGTATTTTTTGTCGAATTTTAAGAAGTGTTGAAGTTAGCTTTTATTTTATAAATTTTTAATGTATATTATTTTTAGTGATTAATAAAAGTTACTCCCCTAAACCCGTGGCATTCTCCCTTCTCTTCTTTGGAATGCACGGGGTTTTTTTTATTTTAAAATAGTATAAGTAAGTCCCTAATTGCAAATAAATATAGGTAATTATAATAAAAATTCAAATTCGAGGTAAAAAATGAGCATTAGGGATGCTTTTGAAAAGTGGAAAGACTACCTGTGGATAATAATAGGTGCATTTATTGCAGCAGCAGGAATTAATATTTTTATAGTTCCATATAAAATTGCACCTGGAGGAGTCAGTGGAATAGCAACGGTAATATACTATTTAAGTGGTGAAAGATTTCCGGTGGGAGTAACTATGCTTGTCTTTAATATTCCCTTGTTTATATTGGGATACCGATTCATTGGAAAAAAGTTTATTTTAAAAACTTTTTTTGGAACCATACTTCTTTCTACAATTATAGACACAACAAAGCCGATAGGTATCTATTTAGTGGACAGGTTTCTATTAAATCCACAGGCAGAAGGCTATAATCCCGACATTCTTTTATACTCAATGTTTGGTGGATTTCTTTTAGGGGTGGGGCTGGGCTTGGTATTATGGTCAGGAGCTACTACAGGAGGTACTGATCTTGCAGCTAGAATAGTGAATCAATTTGTACCTTCATTGACAATGGGGCAGACTTTGCTTTTAATTGATTTTGGTGTTATTTTATTTGCTGCTGTTACTTTTCAAAGCTTCCAACTTGCACTATATGCTATTGTTGCCCTTTATATAAATTCAAAGGTAATAGATGTTATTTTAGAAGGAGTTGGTTTTGCCAAAGCTTTATTTATAATATCAGATATGCCAGAAGCGATAGCCCCTAGAATTATGAAAGAGCTTGATAGGGGAGTAACAGCATTAAAAGGTATAGGCATGTATACAGGAATTGAAAAGCAAGTTTTGTTATGTGTTGTGCATAGAGGACAGCTTATAAGGCTTAAAACAATTGTTCATGAAATAGATGAGAAGGCGTTTATAATTTTAACAGATATAAGGGAAGTTTTAGGGGAAGGATTTAAAAGAATTTACTGAATATGTTTTCCAATTTTCACTAGACTAAAACCAATTAATATAGTATACTGTTGTAGGAAAAAGTTATGAAATAAAAAGCTAGGAGTTGTTATAATGGACGAAAAAAGAATAAAGGAGCTTAAAAAACAAGCTACGATTATAAGAAAACATGTGATAGAAGCGGTTTACAGTGCAAAATCTGGTCATCCAGGAGGTTCACTTTCTAGTGCAGATATTCTTACTGTTTTGTATTTTGATGTAATGCGTGTAGATGTTAACAACCCTCAGTGGGAAGACAGGGACAGATTTGTACTGTCAAAAGGGCATTGTTCCCCTGTATTGTATGGGGTTTTGGCAGAAAAAGGATTTTTCCCTGTTGAAGAAATAAAGAAATTTAGACAGGCAGATAGTTTTCTTGAAGGTCATCCAAGTATGAGATATGTACCAGGTGTTGATATGTCCACAGGGTCATTAGGACAGGGAATATCAGCAGCGGTGGGAATGGCTCTAGCTGGTAAACTTGATAAAAAGGATTACAATGTATATGCACTTTTAGGAGATGGAGAACTACAAGAAGGGCAGGTTTGGGAAGCGTTAATGTGTGCAGCACATTATAAGCTTGACAACTTAATTGCGTTTTTGGATTATAATGGACTTCAAATAGATGGAAAGATTACTGATGTTATGTCACCTGAACCTGTAATAGACAAGTTCAAGGCTTTTGGATGGAATGTTATTGTTATTGATGCACATGACTATAATCAGATAGAAGAAGCGATAAATGAAGGAAAGAATACAAAGGGTAAGCCTACAATGATTGTTGCAAAATCCATTAAAGGAAAAGGGGTTTCCTTTATGGAAAATGAAGCAGACTGGCATGGTTCAGCTCCTAATGCTGAGCAAAGAGATGAGGCTATTGCCCAATTAGATGAATACTTAAAGAAATTGGAGGTGGAGTAATATGCTGGTAGCAACAAGAGAGGCTTATGGTAAGGCTTTAGCGGAAATAGGTGCAGATGAGAATATAGTGGTTTTAGATGCGGATCTTTCAAAATCAACAAAAACTGATTTATTTAAGAAAAAATATCCTGAAAGGTTTATAAATATGGGTATTGCTGAGGCAAATATGATGGCTACCGCAGCTGGTATTGCAACATGTGGTAAAACGGTATTTGCAAGCACTTTTGCAATGTTTGCTTCAGGAAGAGCTTTTGAGCAGGTTAGAAACTCAATAGCATATCCAAAATTAAATGTTAAAATAGGAGCAACCCATGCGGGGATTACTGTAGGAGAGGACGGGGCTTCCCATCAGTGTATTGAAGATATTGCTGTTATGAGGGTTATACCTAATATGACGGTGGTTTGCCCGGCAGATGCTGTTGAAACAAGGCAGGCAATTATTGCAGCTCACAAAACAGAAGGACCTTTTTACATAAGGCTGGCAAGACTTGCAACTCCAGTTTTATTTGATGAAAGTACCTACAAATTTGAATTAGGTAAAGGTGTTACGGTAAGAGAAGGTTCTGATGTTACAATAATGGCAACAGGTATGATGGTTTCAGAAGCTGTAAAGGCTGTGGATATTCTAAAAGAGGAAGGGATAAGTGCAAGACTTGTTAATATTCACACAATAAAGCCTATAGATAAGGACATTATAATAAAGGCAGCAAGAGAAACAGGTGCTATCGTAACATGCGAGGAACACAATATAATGGGTGGATTTGGCAGTGCAGTTGCTGAAGTGCTAGTTCAAAATTATCCAGTGCCTTTGAGAATGGTTGGAGTTCAGGATAAGTTTGGTAAATCCGGAAAACCAGCAGACCTTATGAAAATGTTTGGACTTACTGCCGAGGATATTGTGGCAAATGCTAAAGATGTTATTAAAATAAAAAAGTAGAAAAGCACAGTCAAAGTTTAATATAAGTAAAACTTTGAAGAAATGGACTTACTTGAATATATTTTAAGTGAGTTCATTTTACTATATAGAGGTAAATAAGAAGTAACGGAGACGGTGAAATTTTATAGTTTGGAAGAGAGGGAGTATAAAATGAAGAGTTTAAGAAAAATATTAATTTTAACAGTGGTAATGTTTTTAATTTCAGTGTATTTTTCTGATGTTTTATTTGCCTTTTCAGCAATTGAAAATTTTAATGAGGGAACTAAGCTACTGGAGCAGGGGAATTTTGAAGAAGCAATAAAATATTTTGAAAGGGCTATAGAACAAAACCCAACCATGTCTGAAAGCTATTACAATAAAGCATATGCTCTGCAAAATCTTTACAAATTCGATGAAGCATTGGAACAATATGAAAAAGCAATAGTGTACAATCCTAATTTTTTAGATGCACATATAAACAAAACGGCTATTTTGTGTGAAATGCTAAGAAAAGAAGAGGCTTTAGAATCAGCAAAAAAATTAATAGAACTAAATTCACAAAATACTACAGCTAATTATTTAATGGCATTGGCACTAACTATAAACGAGAGATATGATGAAGGAATAGAGTATTATGACATTGTTATTAATATGAATCCGGGGAATGAGTATTTAAGCTATGTTTATGCAGATAAAGCAAGTATTTTAGCTGATATAGGCAAATGGGAAGAGGCTATTGATTATTGTGATAAAGCTATTGAAATAAATCCGCAGCTCTCAAAGGCCTACACAGTCAAAAGTTTAGCTTTGGCAAATATGGGAAAAATTGAAGAAGCTCTTGAACAGTCCTATAAGGCAATTGAGTTGGACTCTGAAAATGCCGTTTACTATGGCAATAAAGCTTTTTTGTTAAATGAATTAGGAAGAAACGAAGAGGCTTTAGAAGCGATAAAAAAAGCAGAGGAAATTGATAATTACGTTAATACAGAAACTACTCTTAATATTTTAATAAATAAATCATTAATTTTAGCTGAACTGGAAAAGTTTGAAGAGTCTCTTGAAGTGACAGACAAAATAATCGGTATGGATGGAACCAACTATGAAGCATATGTAAACAGATGCTTTGCGTTATTAGGAATGGGAAAGTATAAAGAGGCGGTGGAAGCAGCAAATATTGCTATAGAGTTAGGTCCGGATAAGCCATTTGCATATTTAAACAGATCAATTGCTTTTGTTAATACGGAAGACTATGAAAAAGCAATTGAGGATGGAGAAACAGCAATTCAATTGGCAATAAATGATAATGATGAAGACATTATTTCTAAAGGATATATGATTATCGGAAATGCCTATACAGGAATACTTCAATATGACAAGGCAATAGAAATGTATCAAAAAGCCGCTGAATACAATGTGAATGACAGATTGTTAAGTGAAATAAATACAAATATGGGCAGAGCTTATTTTAAAAAAAATAATTTTGATGAAGCAATAAAATTTGCAGATATTGCAATTGAATTAAATGGGAAAGATGACAAGCCATATGTTGTAAAAGCTGAGGCTTTGCTGGGGGACGGTAAAAAGGAAGAGGCTATGGAAACTGTTTTAAAGGCTATAGAAATAAAGCCGGATAGTTTTTTGGCTTACAACAGTAAAGGATTGGTGCTGGAGAAATCAGGAGAATTAGAAGAAGCTCTTGTTGCTTTTGACAAGGCAATCGAATTGGATTCATATAATAAGATAACTGATTTGGTAGAAGAAAATAAAATGAGAGTGGAAAGAAAAATAAAAATGAGAAAAGCATCTGCCCTTTTTGTAGTGTTTCCCCTGGTATTTATTATTTTAGCAATTGTGATAATTACTAAAATAAAGAAAACGGGTATGGAAGTTTAAGGTGGTATTCCATTCTGCATAAACGTTATAAAAGGAATTATCTTTATTAAATAAGGGAATATTAAAAATTTAAAGAATACAGTCTTGAATTATTGATAAAACCTCTATATAATTTAAGAAGCGAAAGGGAATGTTTTGTAAAAAAATGTACAATACTGTTTTTGTAAGATTTTAAATTGTAGAACATAATAAATTTTATAAAATAAATAGGAGGATTAGAAATGAAATTTGGTTATTTTGACGATATGAACAAAGAGTATGTTATTACTCAGCCTAACACGCCATATCCATGGATTAATTATCTGGGAACGCAGGAATTCTTCTCATTGATTTCAAATACCGCCGGTGGATATTCATTTTACAGGGATGCAAGATTAAGACGTATTACAAGATATAGGTATAATAATGTGCCGATAGACATGGGAGGACGTTATTTTTACATATATGATAACGGCGATTTCTGGTCTCCCGGATGGTCACCTGTTAAAAAAGAACTTGAGAGCTATGAGTGCAGACATGGATTGGGATATACAAAAATTAAAGGAAAAAGAAACGGAATAAGCAGTGAAGTTACATTTTTTGTTCCTCTAAATTATAATGGTGAAGTACAAAAAGTAGTACTTAAAAATGAATCTTCAGAAAACAAAAAGATAACACTGTTTTCATTTATCGAGTTTTGTCTGTGGGATGCACAGGATGATATGACCAACTTCCAGAGAAATTTCAATACTGGTGAAGTTGAAGTTAAGGACTCTGTTATATACCACAAAACTGAGTATAAAGAGCGTAGAAATCACTATGCATTTTACTCTGTAAATGAAAAGATAACTGGATTTGACAGTGATAGAGAAAGCTTTATAGGACTTTATAATGGTTTCGATGCACCTGATGCAGTTGTAAACGGAAAGTCTAAGAATTCTGTTGCAGACGGATGGTCACCAATAGCATCTCACAGCATTGATGTTGAGTTAAAGCCAGGTGAACAAAAAGACTTTGTGTTTATATTAGGTTATGTTGAAAATGAACAAGATGAGAAATGGGAATCAAAAGGTGTAATAAACAAAAAGAAAGCTATTGAAATGATAGATAAATTTAAAACATCGAAAGATGTGGACAAGTCTTTAGAAGAACTAAATAAGTATTGGGACGACCTTCTTTCAAAGTACAATCTTGAAAGTCATGATGACAAATTAAACCGTATGGTTAATATATGGAATCAGTATCAGTGCATGGTTACATTTAACATGTCAAGAAGTGCATCATATTTTGAGTCAGGTATAGGAAGAGGAATGGGCTTTAGAGACTCAAATCAGGACCTTTTAGGATTTGTTCACCAGATACCTGAAAGAGCAAGAGAAAGACTTTTAGATCTTGCTGCTACACAGCTTGAAGATGGTGGTGCGTACCATCAGTATCAACCTCTTACCAAGAAAGGTAATAATGAAATTGGTGGAAACTTTAATGATGACCCACTATGGTTAATCATGGCAGTTGCTGCATATATCAAGGAAACTGGAGATTATTCAATACTAGATGAAATGGTTCCATTTGACAATGATGAAAGTAAAGCAGATACAATGTTTGAACATCTTAAGAGATCTTTTTATCACGTTGTAAACAATTTAGGACCTCATGGACTTCCTCTAATAGGAAGAGCAGACTGGAATGACTGCTTGAACTTAAACTGCTTCTCAAATGAGCCGGGCGAATCTTTCCAGACTACTACAAGTAAGGATGGTAAGGTTGCAGAATCTGTTATGATAGCAGGTATGTTTGTATACATTGGGGATGACTTTATTAGATTATGTAAATACAAAGGTTTTGAGGATGAGGCTGAAGCTGCAAAAGGCCATATTGAAAATATGAAGAAGGCTATAATGGAGCATGGCTATGATGGAGAATGGTTCCTAAGAGCATATGACGACTTTGGAAGAAAAGTTGGAAGTAAAGAAAATGAAGAAGGTAAGATATTCATTGAATCTCAAGGCTTCTGCGTAATGGCTGGACTTGGACTTGAAGACGGAAAGGCATTAAAGGCAATGGATTCAGTTAAAAAATATTTGGATACGCCTTATGGATTGGTTCTTCAAAATCCAGCGTTTACAAAATACTATATTGAATATGGTGAAATATCCACATATCCTGCTGGATATAAAGAAAACGCAGGAATTTTCTGCCATAACAATGCATGGATTATTTGTGCAGAAACTGTTCTAGGCAGAGGAGATATGGCATTTGAATACTATTCAAAGATTGCTCCTGCATATACTGAAGAGTTTAGTGAAATACACAGACTTGAGCCATATGTATATGCTCAGATGATTGCAGGTAAAGATTCTAAACGTCATGGTGAAGCAAAGAACTCCTGGCTTACAGGTACAGCAGCCTGGAACTTTGTAGCAATATCCCAGTGGATACTTGGAATAAAACCGGGTTTTGACGGACTTGAAATTGATCCATGTATTCCAAAGGATTGGGATGGATATAAAGTTTCAAGATGGTACAGAGGTTCAAATTATGTAATTACAGTGAAAAATCCTGATCATGTTTCAAAAGGTGTTAAGAAAGTAATTGTAGACGGAAAGGAAATAGAAGGCAATACGCTTCCGGTATTTAATGACGGTAAGGAACATGCTGTAGAAGTAATTATGGGCTAAAAATTAAAGAATAATAAAAAAGACAAGGGCATTATACTCTTGTCTTTTTTTTGTGTGCCCAGCATGGGCAACAACTTGGTGGTGAAAGTCCACTACGGGCTTGGTAGTAGGAACCGTTAGCCAAGAGCAAGGGTGTCCACGGCGACGTGGAATCTGAAGGAAGCTGGAGGCAAAATCCTGAACCGACG
>JAAYTS010000128.1 GCA_012517995.1 Clostridium sp. | reverse complement strand
ATTGGATGCAATTGTGAATGAAATTAGTGCAATTTATAAAAACAAAGTAAAAAGGGAGATGGTGTAGCATGGTAGGAAATAGTTTTGGAAGGATTTTTAAAGTAACCACTTGCGGTGAATCATATGCAGGAGGCTTTCGTAAAAATCTTGATATTCCAAAAGAACTATTTGGTGGATTAATGACAATTGTTGATGGTGTTCCACCTGGAATTAAACTTACAGCAGAATTTGTTCAAAATGAACTTGATAAAAGAAAACCAGGAACAAGTAAGCTTGATACTCCAAGAAAAGAAAGAGATAAAGTTTATATTTTTTCTGGTGTAATGGAAGATGATCTTACAACTGGAGCACCTGTTGGAATGATAATTCCAAATGGAGTAATAGAAGATAAACACCTAAACAAACATAAAAGCTATAAAGAGTTAATAAGACCTGGACAAGCAGGATACACCTTTTTTAAAAAATATGGTCAGTTTGCAGACAATATAGGAGCTGGCCGTGCTTCCGGACGTGAAACTGCAGCCCGTGTGGCAGCAGGTGCTGTTGCAAAAGCTGTTTTAGATGACATGGGTATAGATGTAATTGCATTTACCACAGAAATTTATGGTATTAAAGCTGAAAATATTGATTATGAAACAGCCAAGGCAAATTATAGAAAAAACCAGGTAAACTGCCCTGACCTAAAAGTAGGGGAATTAATGATAAAAGAATTGGAAAAAATAAAAGCAGAAGGGGACTCTTGTGGAGGAGTTGTGGAGGTAATTGCAAGGGGAGTTCCAGGAGGCCTTGGAGAGCCTGTTTTTGACAAACTCCAAGCAACACTTGCCCACGCATTAATGTCCATTGGTGCTGTTAAAGGAATAGAATTTGGTGCAGGTTTTGGGCATACAAAAATGAAAGGTTCTGAATCTAATGACACACCTTATTATGATGAAAGTACAGGACGGGTAAGATTTAAAACAAATAGAGCAGGGGGTATACTTGGAGGAATTTCAAATGGGGAAGATATAAGAATAAGACTTGCCATAAAGCCAACCCCAACTATTAATATCACTCAAGATACCGTTAATATGTATAAATTAACTAATGTTAAAGAAAAATTTGATACAAGGAATGACCCATGCATATGCACCAGGATATACCCAGTATGTGAAGCTATGGTTAGAATTGCTCTTTTAGATGCTTTACTTATTTCTAAAGGCTATAGAGCCATTTCACGGAATATAGATGAGAGATGGGATGAATTATAATATTTTAGTTGCAATCTTTTAAATTTTCCATGCAAAAGCCCTCTATTTATAATTTAGAGGGCTATATTAATTAATTCATTATAGACTTTGTCATCATTTTTTTATTATGTATGTAAAAATCATATTTTAACCTATCCATGGCATTTTCTTGATCCATTTTTAGATACTGGAGGCAATTTTCTACGTTTTCTATAAATTCTTCTTCAACTGAGTCAAAAACTAGACCATATTCAAACCCTAATTTTCCTGGTTTCTTCCACATTATTTTTGCATCAAATACAAGTTCTTTGTTTTCTATAATTGTTTGAATATTTATAACATCACCTTTATTTTTTTCTTGTTTAGTACAAATTGATAAACCATCAAGACTTATATTTCTAATATAAGCAAAAGATTTTTCCCTGTCATTGGTTATATAGGCACTTAAAGATACCGGGAACCTTTGGGTTATTCTTTTGTTTGTAAGACTCTGAATGTTTTTTATGTTAACAGATATGGTGTTTTTGTTATAATTAATATCTGTTACCACAGCCTCACAGATATTAACTATATTTTCATTTTCATAGCCTAAAACAAGTGGGTCGTCAACGAAATAGCTATAAATTAAAAAATCTTTTTCTGGTCTTACTATGATGTTGTTGCTTTGAACTTCGCTAATCAATCCTT
Source organism: Clostridium sp. (assembly GCA_012517995.1). Lineage (GTDB taxonomy): Bacteria > Bacillota > Clostridia > Acetivibrionales > Acetivibrionaceae > Herbivorax. Next base: position 32,571 of record JAAYTS010000128.1, on the reverse strand, counting down.
TGTTTATTTTTTTTCCTGAGTAATGCTTTAGTGTAACAATTTCTCCAACTTTAAGCTTCAACTTAAATCAACCCCTCTTAAATTTTGATATTTTGAAGGACATTACTACATAGTTTGTTAATAATATAAGTTTGTTAATAATATTGTTTGCTGCAAATATTGAAGCAAATATTGTGCAACTGTAGAAACAATTGTAGAAAAATAGGAAATGTCAAACTCCCGGAAAACATTTGATGAAAAATAAGGAAACCCTGAAGTTTAAAAAAAAATTTCGCCTAAAAAGCAACTATATTCATTATAGCATATTTTAGAAGAAATTTTAAGTATATTTTTAATAATTATTAAATAAACTCTAATAATTTATTATTAAGCATTAAAAAAATAAATATAAAAAATAAATATATAATAATAAAATCTTAAAATGAAAGTGTTATGCCAATAATCTTGCAAAAAAGTGTTGTAATTTTACTTTTAATATGTTAATATATTAACAAAATGCAAGTTGAAGTACTTATAAAATTCTATATTATTTTTTTTGTTTTTTTGCAAATGAAAATATAAAAGCATAAAAAGGGCAATACTGCTTGATTTAATAATATTAGATTAAATATAATAGTTTTACTAAAATAAAAGGGGGAATAAAGGGGGATGTTAACAAAAATTTAAGGTTATGATACTTTCATATCTTTTTGCAGGTCTCAAAATAATTTATTTAATAATAGAGAAGGAGTTTTTGTATGGATAAAAATAAAACAGTATTAGAAAAATTTGTTCTTTCTAAAGAATTAGAAGAAATCATTATGGGAGCCTCAAAAGTGGTAATTCCTGAAAATAGACAACATCTAATAGATATGGCTCTTGGAAATGGTAAAGATGTAGATTTATTTGAAGTTGCTTATGATATTCCTGGAAAAGGCAGGGTGCTTGAAGCAACTGTTGCACGTTGCAATAATGGAGCGGTTGTAAATTATGATGATGTTTATATGAGACGCCGTGACCCTGATTGCCTTGTTGTAGCTGACAAAGGCGAAACAGATAAGCCACGTTATAGTGAACTATACGGAGAAGATTTTGAATCAGTCAGAAAAGAAACTTTTGATTGGTTTAAAGGAAAAGAGCTTGTAGTTATGCCTTTTATGTCTGGAAGTGATGATTTAGGATATCCATCACTTTTAATTGCACCAATGAATTCTGCTTTTTTTGCTGCTGCTCTTGCAGATTTACAAGGATTTATTCCTAAAGATAAAATACCTAATAAATTTAAACCTAAAGTAGCAATTTATTTGGCACCTACTTTTAGACATACACATTTTAACGGAAAACAAGTTGTTGTTCATAACAGAAGAAGTGAAATACATGAATTGTTTTCATACAACCTGTATCCAGGTCCAAGTGCCAAAAAGGGAATTTATGGTGTTTTAATTCATATTGGGGAACTAGAAGGATGGGTAACTGTTCATGCTTCTTCAGTAAAAGTTGTAACTCCTTATGATAATGTAATAACCATAATGCATGAAGGAGCAAGTGGCGGCGGTAAAAGTGAAATGTTAGAGCCAGTTCATAAACAGCCAGATGGAAGCATACTCCTTTGTGAAAATGTTTTAACTGGTGAGCCAACACATTTAGTGCTAAAAGAAACTTGTGATCTTCATCCTGTTACAGATGATATGGCTCTGTGTCATCCATCCCTTCAAAATGACAGCGGAAAGCTTGTTGTTAAAGATGCGGAGAACGGATGGTTTTTAAGAATGAACCATATAACTGAATATGGCACTGACCCTCACTATGAAAAGCTCAGCATACATCCAAAGGAGCCATTAATATTTTTTAACCTTAGGGGTGTTCCACGTTCAACATGTCTTATTTGGGAACATACTATGGACGCACCAGGTGTACCTTGTCCAAACCCAAGGGTTATAATGCCAAGACAGTTTATACCTCAGATTGTAAATGAACCTGTAGAAATAGATGTACGTAGTTTTGGGGTTAGAACTCCTCCTTGCACCAAAGAAAATCCTACATACGGGATTATCGGTATGTTGCATGTATTGCCACCAAGTCTTGCTTGGCTGTGGCGTTTGGTTGCACCAAGAGGACATGGTAACCCAAGTATTATAGATACAGAAGGAATGACAAGTGAAGGAGTTGGGTCATACTGGCCATTTGCAACCGGCCGAATGGTTGATCAGGCAAACCTGCTTTTAGAGCAAATAGTTAATTCTCCAAATACAAGACATATTTTGATACCAAATCAAAATATAGGAGCATATAAAGTTGATTTTATGCCTGAGTGGCTGGCAAGAGAATATGTGGCTAGAAGGGGAAGTGCTAAGTTTAGACCAGAGCAGTTGACAGAGTCAAGATGTCCGCTTTTAGGATATGCATTGAACTCATTAAAAGTAGATGGCAATAAAATACCTAAAGGCTTATTGCAAACACATATGCAGCCTGAAGTTGGGATTGAAGGATATGATAAAGGAGCAAAAATTTTAACTGACTTCTTCAAAAAAGAGCTAGAACAATTTTTATGTGAAGATTTAAATCCACTAGGCAGAAAGATTATTGAGTGTTGTCTATCTGACGGCTCATTTGATGAGTACGTAGACTTAATTAAAATCAAATTATAATTTATCTTTTTAAGTCAGCTATAAGGGAAGATTAAAACCTTCCCTTTAATAACTAAAAGTGAGATAGACTTAAACCTTATCTCATTTTTAGTTATTAATTTTATTACGAAGTCTGTTATATATGGTCTTAACCAGCAAAAAATATTGCTTTTATACTTTAATTATGCTAACATTTAACTCATATAATATTAAAGTATATAAATTTAGAATTTATTTTATGTTAAAGGAGGCACAAAAGTGCAGACATATAATTATAAAGTAAAACCTGGTCCGGAGGGATTTGTAATTTCATCTGCTGCTATGAAAGGAGTAGTTTTACCTGAAAAAGGTGAGTCCTTAGTAGAGGGATGTATTTTACCTGAATCAGATGGAATGAAAAAGGTGGCTGAAAAACTGCTATCTGCTAAAAATCCTGTTTTTGTTCCGGGACCGCTTATTTTATGGAATTGGATGGATGGTGTTGAGGAAAAGGCAAAAGCTTTTATAGAGCTTTCACAGACAGTGAATGCAAAAATTATACCTATGCCTGACTACAGACCTAAGTATCCTAAAATTGAACCTGAAGTAGAGATGAATCCTGTTCATCCTAACTTAACAATTATTCACCATAATATAGATGTATGTGTATTTGCAGGAGTTCATTCTCATTATGCAAATATTGCATTAAAACTTATTAGAGGCGGCACCAGTTGTTATACCATTTCTCTTTCAGAAGAAGCTGGAAATGAAGATGCTATGATCTCTATAAGGGATGTGGATATTGCAAAAATCAAACAACTTACTGAAATTACCAAAAATTTAAAGTGCCAGCAAGGAGGTAAGCATTGTGAGTAAAACAACTAAGATTAGGCTGTCTGGATTAGGAGGTCAGGGTGTAGTAACAGCTGCCCACATCCTTGGATTTGCTGCAACAAGAGATGGCAAGCAAAGTACTGTAAATCCTTTTTTTGGTGCTGAGAAGAGACTGGCTCCAGCTGATAGCTATGTGCGTATATCATCTGAAAAAATATATGAGCGGGGAGAAATTCTTGATCCAGATATTGTTATGGTATTTCATCCTCATGTAATTACTCAGGGAAAATGTTATTCAGTTCCATTTTTTGAAGGTCTTATGCCTAATGGAACAATAATAATAAACTCTGATGAAGAACTAACATTAAATGATGAAGATATAAAAGAACTTAAAAATTTAAATGCAAAAATAGCATATGTTCCTGCAACAAAAATATCTGTTGATGTAGCTGGAACTGAACTGGCTACAAATATGTCAATGCTTGGAGCACTACTTGAAGTTACAGGCATTGTTTCAGATGAATCATTAGAAGCTGCATTAATTGACAGATTTGGCGGTGGAAAATTTGTTGCTTCTGGAACTACTGCAGCATTAGACGACGCATTAAAAGACAAATATGAGAAAATAACTCAATTAATTGAAACTAATATGAAAGTTGTTAGAGAATCTAGGAAGCATGTTAAAGTGGCTTCTATTTAAGGGGGCAAAAGAATATGTATTTTTCTGTAAAAGTTGATGAGGAAAAGTGTATAGGATGCAAGATATGCATTCTTACCTGCCCTGAACCAAATGCAATAAGGCTTACTGAAAATAAAAAGGTTTGTATTGATTCAAATCGCTGTAAGGGATGTTTTTTATGTGTATCAGTTTGCCCTAAAAAAGCATTGGAAAAAGGCAGTGAATAAAACTTAAAAAAATTATGTTTGAGGAGATATATATGATGGCTAAGGAACAATGTGTTAAAAACCCAGAATACATTTTTTTCGAATCTCCAAGGGAGAAGGCTTTTATAACAGGAAGTGAGGCTGTTGCCGAGGCTGTTAAAAGAGCAAATGTTGATATGGCAATAGCTTATCCTATAACACCACAAAGTGAAAGTATGCACCTTATTGGTGATTTATATTCAAAAGGATATTTAAAAGATTATTACCGTGCTGAAAATGAGTTTGCTGTTATGGCTGCAATTCATGGTGCAGCTTTAGGAGGAGGACGTGTTTTTACTGCTACAAGTGGTCCAGGTACACTTAGGGCTATGGAAATGTTTCCAGTTTGGGCAGGTTCACGTCAACCAATAGTCAGTGCTTTTATGTGCAGAGGAGTATCTCTTCCTCCATCCATACAGCCTGAAAATATTGAAATGGCGTTTCTTTTAGATACTGGAATGTTGATGTTTCATGCTGAAGACGCACAGGACTATTTTGACATGATTTTAAAAGCATATATTATAGCGGAACAACCTGAAGTTCATTTGCCAGTGGGCATTTTTGCAGATGGTTTTTTTATAACTCATACTCGTGATTTGGTGATGCTGCCTCCAGATGACATAAAACTTCCAGAGTATGACCCAAAAACTGCACCTGTTCCAGCTTTTGATATGGAAACTCCACCTATGCGTGTTACAAGGGATCCACTACTAAACAAGAGCAATTACACAAGTTATGCAGCTAATGCAATCTGGCATCAGGAAATACTTGCAGCAGCTGAGCGTGCGAAAAAGCATATTAATCACTATTTAGGCGGAATGATTGAAGTTACAAACCCTGACGCTAAAATTTTAATTGCAGCATCAGGTACTGCTGTTTCACAGTCAAGAGAGGCTATAAGAGCTTTAGAAGAAGAGGGAATAGAAGTTGGACTAATTAAAGTAAAATCCATTCGTCCTTTCCCAACAAAAGAAATAATAGAAGCTACAAAAAATGCAGAAATCATATTAGTACCTGAATTTAATGCAGGCGGATGGCTTTGCAGAGAAATTAAAGCTACTATTGATAATAACAGTAGAGTTATTGAAGGACCAAGAGTTTATGGTGGAATGACAATGCCAAAAGAAATTATTATGAATGAAATAAAAAATGCAATTAGCAAAAATAAATAAAAAGGTAGGTGGGGGAATATGTCATTAAGAAACATAACTCCTGTTAAGGAATTTGAAGATATATTGCCACAAGAATATAAAGATCTTGTAAATAACGGGCCATATGGAAAGAATAAAAGTGCTAATGATTTGGGAACTTTTAAAGAAATAATTGAACAGCATCCCCATTGTGCTGGCTGTGGAGTGTCTTCAGGAATCCGTTTAGCAATTGCATCATTGCCTAATCCAGAAGATTCTATTGTAATCGGAACGCCTGGGTGTTCATTTTTTGCCCTTTCACAAAGTGGGCTAAATTACTCTAATACAGCATTTGGCAATCAAAATTCAGTTGCATCAGGTTTAAAGAGAATGCTTAAAGTTCGTTATCCTGATAAAATTAAAGATGTTATCGTTATGGTTGGAGATGGCGGTATTGCAGATATTGGTCTTGATATGACTCTTCAATCCTGGTTCCGCAGAGAAAATATAACAACTATAATGTTGGATAATGAAGTATATGGAAATACTGGTGGACAGGAAAGTGGTATGACAAGAAAGGGTACAGTTATAAACATGGCCCCTAAGGGTAAGAAATTTGATAAAATACCTGTATTTGAACTTGCAAAAACATCTGGTTGTGATTATGTTGCTAAAGTTACAGTTGCAAATCCTAGAAAACTTGGTCAGGCTGTAAAAAATGCCATACTTGTAGCAAGAGAAATTGGTCCAACGTATGTGCAGATTTTTACACCTTGTCCTACTAATATGAAATTTCCGCCAGACCACACAATTAAAATTGCAAAAGAAGCAGAAAAAGATGTGTATTCTTTTGAAGAATATATTTCTGACGAAGCAGCTGAGTATTTAAAAAGTTTAAAATAAACTAAAAATTTAGTTGTAAACATAAAATGTTTAATGAAAATTTATACAAATATATAAAAATTGATTTTATAAATAATAATACAAAGACTTATTAAGGAAGGTAGTACTTGTGGTTGACATAAATAAAAATCCATTAATGCCACCGGGGAAAATTGGAATTGTAGGCGGTGGACAACTTGGCAGAATGCTTAGTTACGAGGCAAAAAGGATGGGGTACTATGTATCTGTATTAGATCCCACACCTTCTTGTCCTGCCGGACAAGTTTCAGACAATCAAATAGTTGCATCTTTTACAGATTACAATGCAATTAGAAAACTTGCAGAATCCACCCATGTATTAACTTATGAATTTGAGCATATAAATGCTGATATATTGTGTGAACTAGAATCAGAAGGATATAAAATATATCCTTCTGGAAATACACTAAAAAAAATACAAAATAAATTAATACAAAAACAGCTTTTAAAAAAAGCAGGTCTTCCTGTACCGCCATTTAAAAAAGTGGAAAGCAAAGAAGATATTTTAAATATTATAAATGAGTACGGGCTTCCTGTCTTACTTAAAACTTGTTATGGTGGTTATGATGGCAAAGGAAATATAGTTATTAAAGATATTGAAGATGTAGATAAAGCTTATGAAGCATTTAAAGACAGGGAACTTATGGTGGAACAATTTATAGATTTTAAATGCGAATTATCAATAATTGTGGGACGTGGATTGGATAACAGTATAACAACTTTTCCTGTAGTGGAAAATGTGCACAAAGACAATATATTAATTTTAACAAAAGTACCTGCACAAATAGATGATTCAATTAAAAATAAAATTGAATCTGTGGGTAGGAAAGTTGTTGACGTCCTTGATGATTATGGAATATTTTGCATTGAAATGTTTCTTGACCAAAAGGAAGAAGTATATATAAATGAAATAGCCCCAAGACCTCACAACTCTGGACACTACAGTATAGAGGCATGTGAAACATCCCAATATGGACAGCTATTAAGGATAATTACAGGACTTCCACAAGGGTCAACAAAACTTATTTCCCCTTGTGCAATGGTTAATATTTTAGGGAATAATGAAGTTTTTGGTGAATATACTTTTAGTGGATTTGAAAATGTTCTTTTAGAGGAAAGAGTTTATATCCATCTTTATGGAAAAGCCTTTACTCAAAATTTAAAGAAAATTGGACACATAACCGTTTTAAATGAATCAAGAGATACAGCAGTAGTTAAAGCCCAGAAAGCATTAGATAAAATTAAGATAAAGCCTTTAATTTAAGTTTTTGAAAGGATGCGGTGTCTGTGGATGATTTTATTAAAAAAAGAGTCGGAATTATTATGGGAAGTGACTCAGACCTTCCTGTTATGAGGAATGCTGCTGCTATTTTGGATAAGCTAAATATAGGTTATGAAATTAGCATTGTGTCTGCCCATAGGACTCCTGACAAAATGTATCAATATGCTAAAACGGCTGAAGAGAGGGGAATTGATGTAATCATTGCAGGGGCAGGTGGTTCCGCTCATTTGCCTGGAATGGTAGCTGCAATAACTCATCTTCCTGTTATAGGAGTACCTATTAAATCACGAAATTTAGACGGGATTGACTCACTGCTTTCAATTGTACAAATGCCTGCAGGCGTACCAGTAGCAACTGTTCCTGTTAATGCTGCTGAAAATGCAGGACTACTGGCTGCAAAAATTGTTGCTCTGGATGATCAAAAAATTCGGGACTCTATAAATTCCTATTATAAGTTTAAAGATATCTGTTCGTAAAATGCAAAAAATGTAACAAATAAAAGTTATTGGTTTATTTTAGCCTCTAACTTTTATTTGTTATGTCAATTTTTTAAATATTACTTTTTTATTTCTTAATTATATTATATAATTATAATATAATTATAATTATATTTTAGTTATAATTATATTTTTTGTTATTAAAATCTCATTTACAGAGATTAATAATATATTTTTAAGGGGGAGATAAATATGAAAAAAACTGTAGGGCATTTAGTGATACTTGTATTGCTGCTTAGCATGCTATTTCCTGCTGGAGGTATTTGGGTAGCAGCAGAATCATCTAATATGCTTACCAATCCTGATTTTGAAACAGGTGATGAAACTGGATGGTATCCGTATGGGGAAGAGCATTCAATTGAAATTGTAAGTGATGATCCTCAAAGTGGAAATTACTGTGCTTATGTATATGACAGAACAGATGAGTGGAATGGTATAGCACAGGATATGATTGACTTAATTGAAGTAGGCAAAGCATATGAGTTTTCTGCATGGGTAAAAGTTGATGCTCCCGGAACTCACGAAGTAAAAATATCTATGAAAAGAGTTGAAGGTGACAACGAACCAGAATTTGATACAGTTACTGTTATGAACATGACTGGTAATCAGTGGACTCGTTTTAGCGGTTCCTATTCTATAACAAAACCAGTTACAACATTAGAAATGTATATTGAAGGACCCCAGCCACAGTATAATTTTTATGTAGACAATGTGGTTATGACAGAAATGTATATGAACTCTGGAAACTGGAGAGAAATTGCAGATCAACGAATAGAAGAAATTAGAAAAAGAGATGCGCAAATAAAAGTGATAGACAATGATGGCAATCCAGTTAGTGGAGCCGATATTGAAATTAAGCAGACTAAAAATCATTTTCCATTTGGCTCAGCTCTTACAAGACATGCTATGTACGATGAGCGCTATACTGAATTTTTTAAGGAAAATTTCGAATGGGCTGTTTTTGAAAATGAAGCTAAATGGTATCACACTGAAACTAGCAAAGGTAATGTAAATTACACTGATGCTGATTATATGTATGAGTGGTGTAAAGAAAATGACATAACTGTACGAGGTCACTGTATATTCTGGGAAGTTGAGGAGCATGTACCATCATGGGTGAGAAATCTTTCAGATGCTGAGCTAAAAAAAGCAATAGATGACAGGCTTGAAAGTGTAGTACCTCGTTATGCAGGTAAATTTGTTGACTGGGATGTCAATAATGAAATGTTGCACGGAAGCTTCTTTAAAGACAGACTAGGTGAAGAAATCTGGCTTTATATGTTTGAAAGAACAAAAGAATTAGACCCTAATGCTAAACTTTTTGTTAATGATTACAATGTTCTGTCTGAAGCTGAAGCTGATGCATATGTACAGCAAATTAACTGGTTTTTAGAAAATGGAATTGAATTAGATGGTATTGGTGCACAGGGTCATTTTTCAGATGATAAAGTTATAGATCCTGTTGTAATTGAAAGCAGAATTAATAATTTAGCTTCTACTGGTCTTCCAGTATGGGTAACAGAATATGATTCAACAACACAAGATGTAAAATTACGTGCTGACAACCTTGAAAAATTCTATCGTATTGCTTTTTCCAATCCAAATGTTGAAGGTATATTGATGTGGGGATTCCATGCAAATACCCATTGGAGAGGACCTAATGCTGCAATAGTGGATCATGATTGGACTGTAAATGAAGCAGGACTTAGATACCAGGCTTTAAGAGAAGAATGGAGGACAAATGAATCCGGCACTACTAATAGCAGCGGAAAATACGCCTTTAGAGGTTTTCATGGTACATACGATGTAACAATATCAGTTCCTGGAAGTGCTCCTGTTGTAGCAACTATTAATTTACTACCAGGAGACGGTACAGTTTTATATAATATTTCACTGGATGGAACAGTTGAAGAAGAAGAGATTCCTTCCAAAGTAAATTATGGGGATTTAAATGAAGACGGTGTTATAAATTCTCTTGATGCAGCTCGTCTTATTAGATATATACTAGAAATTGATGATCCTTACGGACCACCACCTAAATCACCTACTGTATGGTTACCTGCAGATTTAAACGGGGACGGAGTTATTAATTCAATAGATTATACAATTTTACAAAGATACATTTTGGAGATTATTTCTTATTTTCCTGTAGACCCTCCAGGCGAATATGTTATACATTAAGATTATTTAGGTAATTTAAAAAAGGGATTGTGTTCTAAAAAAATTAGCGCACAGTCCCTTTTTATATAAAAATAAATCCCTGGATAAATCCATGGTATTTTTAAAGCCTTGAAATTTTCATAAATAGATGATAAAATTGCAATAGAAAATTAAAATAGCTTTAAACCCGCGTTTAACATACATTGAATTTAATGTATGTAAGAGGCAATTTTAGGGGAGATTTTAAGTGTTGTTAAGGTATAAAAAAATTATTGTTTTAATTTTGGCATTTTTTATTTGTTTTACAAAGCAGATTTGTTATACCAGCTCACATTCTGAAGGAATGGTGGGCAATACTATATACCCTATTAACGCCAACAATGTACGTCTTGAAAGCCAGATTATAAACATCAATTACAACATATCCAAAGAAAAACATCATAATTTTCATCAAATAGAAGCTATTTTTAGTTTACATAATACAGGAAAAGCTACACAACTTGAAATTGGGTTTCCAAATGCAGCAAATCATGAAGAAAAGTTAAAGGATTTTGAGGTTTTATCTTATCCTGATTTAACACCTTTTGACGTTAGCCTTAATTTTAAAGAAGGAATGATTTTATCGGGGATAGAAGAGTACTATCAGTGTTCTTATTATTCATGGACTGTGGATTTTGAGGAAAATGAAAGAAAATCCCTTATTGTAAAGTATAAATTAAAAAGTCCGGATGGAATTGAATACATATTAAAAACTGGAGCCCTGTGGAAAGGTCGTATTAATGAAATAGATGTAAATGTAGAATTTTCAGAACCTGTTTCTTCTTTAGAAATAGATGCTCAGCCTGAAAATTACTATTATAATGGAAAAGGAATACAGTGGCAGTTTAAAAATATTGAGCCATTTTTTGATTTACATATAAAACATGTATCTGTACCAGAATTTTATCAATTAAAAAGCAAGTTTTATGCCCCGTTTCAAAAGGAACCTGATGGTTACAAATGGGATAAAAGCCTTTTTTATATAGGTACAATGCTTGATGATTTTGATGGCTATCTATTTGAATGCACCGACCAGGAATTGGTGTTGGAAGAAATCAAAAAAAGATTAGATACATGTGAATTAGTCCGTAATGAAATATATGCAAGAAACGGTTATATTTTTACAGAGTCAAAATGGGATGAACTTTTCACATCTCAAAGCTGGTATGAGCCGGATATCTTTTTTGAATATGGTAAATTAAATGAAATAGAAAAAACAAATATACGGCAAATATTAGAATTTGAAAGTGCAATGAAAGATCTAGAAGATAAAACTTTTGATGAAATTATTAAAAATCTTAAAGAATATTCTTTAAAATACGATGACAATTACAAGATATCTTATACAGGGAGCAGCACTTCTAAGGCAAACAGGACTTATTCAGAGATTACAGCACATCAAAAACGAATTGAACAAAATCGCAAAAGCTTTAAAGAGTTAATTGAACTTCCAGAAAAATTTGCAGAATTTAAAACAAATAATACTTTCGACAATTTATCACCCACTGATATAAAAGATTTAAATATAGCAAATATGCATGCTTATATTAATGGAATTATTAAAGTAAAAGATAATAATTCAGATACATTATTTATTGACAAGGATGATTCCATTTTTAGGCTTACCAATTTAGAATTAATGGAAGTTAAAAGCATAAGTCCTAATGGCAAATATATCATTATGGCTGGCAGCAGCATTCCAATTCCAGGCTTTGTAAGTGATGATATATATCTTATATCAACTTCTAATGGAATTGCTTACTTAATTGGCAAAGGAGATTATAATGACTACCAGTTTATTTGGTCTTATAATGATTCTCTTCAGTACAGAAGTTTAAAAAAAGATACAAATATAATTAATCATTTTAATTCACAAGATGGTACTTTTTCCATTATAGTAATTCCTATTTCTGATTTTGAAAACTTCTATATATCTGAAGACAATTCAGTAACTGTGCTTCAATCTAGAAATATCATATATTATATGAACAGTCAGGACCAATCAATAAAAAAAATAATTGAAGATGGATGCCTTATGGGTTTTTGCTCATCCAATAATAAGATTTTATTTTACAAAGATTCAGAAATATATGAACATAATCTTTCTGACAACACTTCAATTAAAAAAGTTTCTATAGATAAACCTATATGGAAAACCCAATTGATACATAACAATATGCATATCATCTACAGTGGGTTTGATGTGATTTTTTGTTATAACAACAATACAAATTCTTTGCATAGATTTAACAATATGGAAAATGCTGAAGATATTAAAATTTCCCCTGAAGGTGATAAACTTTTATTTCACAGGGTTAATTATTCAAAACCAAATGAATCAAATTCATATATAGTACATGCTGATAGCAATTTAAAAATGCCTTTAGATGTTGAAAGTGCCAATTCTATATGGATTGATAATGATAATTTTGTAAATTACTCATATGACCAGGATGGAAAAAACATAATAAAAACTAACACCTGTGTCACGGAAAATTCAACGGAGTATTATAACACATATACAAAATCAATTAGCAGCAGTAAAGACACATCAATTTTCAATAATTTATTTACTTATGTGTGTTTTGTTCTTTTAATAATTTTATGTATTATTTATTGGTTATATAAAAAGAAAATAAAAGTTTCTAAATAATAAATGCATTTTAGCTTATTTTTCTTTTTTACCTCTTCCCAATTAGACAAAATCTTTATTTTGTCTAATTGGGAATATTTTTTATTCTCTTGTTTTATGGTTTTAAAATATTGTATTTGTACTTTCTTATGAAAACATTAAATTTTTTATAAAAACTGGATGGAAATTAATTTTTAATTATCTATTTAATAAATATTTAAGCCTTTATTATTAAAATTTTATATTTTTATATTAAAAACTCAAAAATATATGTTATAATATAAAAATATATGTTATAATATATAAGTATGTTTAATTTTAATTAAAAAGGTAGATTATTATGATATTTTTTGATTATTTATCGGAAAGACAAAAAAAAGATTTTTTTTATATAGCTCCACAGTCATTTAATAAAAACAGCAAAAGAGATGTACTTGCCTACTGTCTTGGAGCTACTTTGTACATGCCTGCAACCAGGAGTACAATAGCTGAAGATATAATAAATAAAAAGCACAAAGGCTTAACCTCACTGGTTATATGCTTAGAAGATGCTATTGGGGATAAATCTTTAGAATTGGCCAATGACATGCTTGAATCAACTATAAAGAAATTATTCTCCTATGTTAAAACAGATAAAATAACATATGACGATATTCCTCTTATATTTATAAGACCTAGAAATGAAAGTCATATGCTTAGTATATTTGAAAGATTATATCCTTATATTTCAGTTATTACAGGCTTTGTTTTTCCTAAGATTTCTTGCAGCAATGCAAATATATATTTTGAAAAGTTAGAAGAAATTAACAAAGGGCTTGATACTCCCCTTTATGCAATGCCTATTTTAGAAACTGAGGATTTTATTTTTCACGAAAAGCGCTCTGAATCTTTAAAATATGTTGGAGAAATATTTGAAAAATACAAAAATTATATACTCAACATAAGAATAGGTGCTACAGATTTTTGCAGCTTATTTGGAATCAGAAGAAATGAAGATACAACCATTTATGATATAGTTATTATAAGAAACTGTATTGAATCAATTATTAATCAGTTTCTAAGAAAAGGAAGAAATTTTGTTTTGTCAGGCCCTGTCTGGGAATACTTTTCTAGTGGTGAAAGAGTTTTAAAACCCCAGCTAAGAATCAGACCTTTTACTGAACATGGACATTCTGGGGTAAAATTAAGAGAAAAAATAATAAATAAATTCATTGACGGTTTAATTAGAGAAGTTTTGCTTGACAAAGCAAATGGTATTATTGGCAAAACAATCATCCACCCTACTCACATAATACCTGTAGAGGCTCTTTATGTGGTAAGTCATGAAGAATATACCGATGCATGCAATATAATATCCAACAATAATAGTGAAAAGGGTGTTTTTAAAAGCAGCTACTCTAATAAAATGAACGAAATAAAGCCGCATTTAAGCTGGGCTGAAAATATAATAAAAAGATCAAAAGTATACGGGGTGTTCCATGAAAACAAATCTTTTACCGACCTTCTTGCAGAAGAAGAAATATGAAATTGTCAAAGGACTGACTCTTGACATAGACGTTAGCAATAATCCATATAATATACCTATTGAAAATTTATTCTCAATGGCAATGAGAATAAATAAAAAAAGGCGATTTCTTTTTGTAAGCAATGTTTTGGGAAAACATTTAGCTGTTGACCCTTTTATACCCATGCTTACAGGCGCTGCCCTTGCACTTAGATTTATAAAGAAGATTTATAATATAGAATCACTGGTGGAAAAAGACGTTATAGAGGCTCTTAAAACTGGTAAAAACCTAAAAGAAACTTATGCTAAAGTGATGTCCTCTAAAATTATACCACCTGAAAACTTAATTTTTATAGGCTTTGCAGAGACAGCTACTGCACTGGGTCATTCCATGTTTGAATTTTTTTCTGACAACAGTATTTACATTCACACTACCAGGGAAAAAATTCAAAACATAAACCCTTCAATAAGCTTTGAAGAAGAACATTCCCACGCAACCTCTCACAGGCTCTATGACTGTTATAATGCCTTAGATTCTTCACAAGGACCTGTGATTATTGTAGATGACGAAATTAGTACAGGAAAAACACTATATAACATTATAAGTTCAATGGATAAATACAGTAAAAGAAAAAAATATATTATTGCAAGTATTTTGGATTGGCGTTCTAAAGATAGCAAAAAATTATTTTATCATTTAGAAAAAAAACTTGGTATTGATATTACTTTTATTTCCCTTCTGTCGGGAGAATTTACTGTAAATGAGGACTTGAACACTTTAGATGCATTTATAAATAAAATTAATTCTAATAATTCTAGTATTATTAATAAGGTGGATTTTAAAAATGAACCTGAAATTATCAGTTTATCCTTAAAGGACTTTAAACTTGATACATTAAATTATTCATCAACTCATTCTTATGAGAAAAATAATGCTTCTTGCTATTTAAAGTCCACTGGAAGATTTGGCATTGACTCTTCCCTGTGGAATGATGAACAAAAAACCATTAAAAAAATTGGTGAATACTTAAAAAGTATACGAAAAGGCAAAAGGGTTCTATGTCTTGGCACTGAAGAATTTATGCATATCCCAATGAAAATTGCATCTTATATGGGAGATGGTGTAAAGTTTCATTCTACCACTAGAAGCCCTATTTATCCACTAAACAAAGAAAACTATGCCATAAACAGTGGAATTGAATTTAAAAGTCCAAATGAAGTTGATATACTAAATTTTGTTTACAATATACCATCAAATTATTATGATGAATTGTATATCTTTTTTGAAAGAAATGTTGATGATAAAACATTAGCACCTTTATTATCAAAATTAAAACTTACAAAAACCCCTAGAATTTATATTCTAAAATTAACATAATACTAATCTTTAATACAATACGTATTGTTTTTTGCTAAAAAATTATAAAACTTCACTTTTAAATATATAATTTTAAAATATAAAATTTTTAAAGTCAGGAGTAGAAAATGAATGCAATATTTAAAAATATAAAAATACAAAAGCCTTCCCCAATAGGCAGTTATTTAGAAGAAGATGTTGTGTTTTTACTTAAAGATATAACTAATTTGGTACAAGAAGATACTACAGTAGCAAGGGAAAAGATTATTCAATCAGGGGGGCATTATTCTGAAATGCTTCCTATTGAATATAAACCTTCAAAAGAGTATATCAATCTTTTTTATTCATCTTTAGAGGAATCATCTAAAAAAATAGCTAAATCTGTTGGTGTGGTATCAGACTTAATAATGAAAAAAAGAAATAAAAACGTAGTTCTTGTATCTCTTGCAAGGGCTGGAACCCCTGTTGGAATATTAATAAAAAGGTATATTAAATTTAAATACAATTTAGATGTTCCCCACTACGGGATTTCCATTATAAGAGGAAAAGGAATAGATGAAAATGCTCTTTTATATATTCTAAAAAATCATCCTAATTGTGATATTCAATTTATTGATGGATGGACAGGTAAAGGAGCAATAAAAATAGTTTTAGATAAAGCTTTAGAAGATTTTGAAAATAAATATAAAATCAAAATAAATAGTGATTTGGCTGTACTTGCTGATCCTGGCTATTGTGCAGAAATTTTTGGAACTCGGGAAGATTTTCTCATTCCAAGTGCCTGCCTTAACTCCACAGTTTCAGGACTTGTTAGCAGGACATTTCACAGAACTGACATAATTAAAGAAAATGATTTTCATGGAGCTAAATACTATAAAGAACTAGCTAAAGAGGATGTATCATATGTGTTTATTGATGCTATTGTAAAGGAGTTTTTACATGTGGAAAGTGAAATAGAAAAAGAAACAAAAAAATTAGAAAACGCCTCCCCTACCCTTTCTTGGTTAGGTTTAAAAAGCATAAAAAAAATTCAAAAAACCTTTGGTATAGAGGATATAAATTTAATTAAACCAGGTGTGGGAGAAACAACAAGGGTTTTATTAAGGCGTATTCCATGGAAAGTCCTTGTTAAGGATACCAATAGCAAAAATTTAAAGCATATACTTCTTTTAGCATCTGAAAGAAATGTTCCCGTTGAATTAAATACAGATCTAATATATGAGTGCTGCGGGATAATAAAACCCCTTTAAAGTGAGGTGATAAAATGCTCTTTGCAAGTGATTTAGACAGAACTTTAATATATTCAAAAAGATTTTTAGATAAATACAAAAAAAGGCCTCTTTTAATTGAAACAAAAGATGATAAAGAAATATCTTTTATAACAGAACTTTCTATTAGCATTTTGAAAAAAATAGCTAATAGAATACTTTTTATACCTGTTACTACAAGAACCATTGAGCAGTATAAAAGAATTTCTTTTTTAAAAAATACTATAATCCCTAAATATGCAATTGTTAGTAATGGAGGAAATATACTTGTTAATGGGAAAATAGATTCTTATTGGGCTAAAATTATTTCCCTCAAATTAAAATCAGAATGTATTTCTACTAAAAAGGTTTTAGAGCGATTTGGTGAAATTAAAAACAATGATTGGGTTTATAAACAAATGAAAGCAGACAATCTTTTTTATTACTATATTGTAGACAAAGATAATATTCCGTTAGATGAGATTGCTGATTTTAAAAAATGGCTTTTAAAACATGGGTGGAATATATCCATTCAAGGCAGAAAATTATACCTTATTCCTGGTTTCATAAATAAATTATCTGCTGTAAAATATATTAAAAATAAAACACAGAAAAAGAAAGTAATTGCATCTGGGGACTCCCTGCTGGATTTATCTATGTTAGAACATGCTGATATAGCATTTTGCCCTTCTCATGGGGAAATATACAATTCATACAAGGAAGGTTATTTAAAAGTTCCAAAACACATTGTTTTTACAGACAACCAGGGAATGTCTGCTTCAGAAGAAATACTTAAAGAAGTGGAAAGGTTAACTTGTGATGATAAGCTAATTAGCTAAACAGTTAAATATATAAAGGGGTTGTATGCAATAATTTTTAAAAATAGCAACAACCCCTTTTAAATTAAACCTATGTTTAGTCTTTAATAAATAGCTTCTGACTCCATCTTACCAATGCTCCTACCACTAAAGTTAAGGAACTTACTAAAATTATTTTACCCCACATATAAAGTGGTAAGGCCTGAGTACTGAAAAATGTTCCTCCAAACTGTGTTATAATTACCTGGACAATAACTATTATCGTAAATATAGCTAAAAAGCTTTTACTTTTTGTTAAATTCTCAAATATTGATGTTCCAGGCTTTAGACTTCTTGAATTTAGAAGATTAAACAACTGCATAAAAACGTAGGTTGTAAAAAGCACAGAAGATGCAGCTTTGTCTCCTAAATCTGAAGCACCCATAAAGTCAAACGCCTGAAGCAAAAGTATAAATACTGTAAAGTAAACTCCTGTTGTCAGTATGCTATAAGACATATTTTTAGTAAGGAAGGACTCTTCCCTTCTCTTTGGTTTTTCTTTCATTATTCCATCCCTTGGAGGCTCTAAGCCTAAAGCTAACGCAGCTAAAGTATCCATAACAAGGTTTATCCATAAAAGCTGTAACACAGTAAGAGGTATTGTCTGGAAGTTGCCATTTGGGAAAATCATTTTCAAAATAGGACTTAAAAATGCAATGGCCAATGCTGATACGTTAATGGTCAATTGGAACTGTAGAAACTTTTGAACGTTTTCATAAAGTGTCCTGCCCCAATGCACAGCTTTAACAATACTGCCAAAATTATCGTCAGTCAGTACAATATCACTGGCTTCTTTAGCAACGTCTGTTCCCTTAAGCCCCATAGAGATACCCACATCTGCCTTTTTAAGTGCAGGTGCATCGTTGGTACCATCCCCTGTTACTGCAACAACTTCCTTTGTTTGCTGAATAAGGCTTACAAGACGCTCTTTGTCAGATGGTGTTGCTCTTGCTAAAACCCTTAATTTCTTTAGTACTGACAGTATATCTTTATCAGATTTCTTTTTAAACTCACTGCCTTCCATTACAACACTGTCATCTTCTAAAAGGTTAATTTCTCTTGCAATTGCCCTGGCAGTATTCACATTATCTCCTGTAACCATTATTACATTTATACCTGCTTCTTTTGCTACATTAATTGCATGAGGTACATCTTCCCTTACAGGGTCAGTTATACCCAAAAGACCTGCAAATACCAAATCTTTTTCAATGGAATCCTTATCTAGAGGATCATTTTCCCCAACAACTTTGTAGGCAAGAGCCATAGTTCTCATTGCTTTATCCGATAAGCTTAAAAGCTTTTTGTTAATATCGTCTTTATGTTTGTCAAAGCTTTCAATTTTATCTCCAATACTTACACTGTTACATAAGTTTAAAATCCTCTCTGGGGCTCCTTTAGCCAATACAACTTTGTAGCTTTTTATTTTTTGTGAATCACTATCATTTTTCTCATTAAAGTTAAATAAATCACTGTTTTCCAAGCCAGTAACAGTTGACATCATTTTTCTGTCTGCATTAAAGGAAAGCCTGTCATAAACTGGTAAGTTTTCACGTATGTCTAAAATGGAATTATAATTAACTCCCATATCATTTAGCCAAGTGAGCATAGCCCCTTCAGTGGTGTTACCAACTATTTTTATATTTCCGTCACTATCTTTTGTAACGTTGGCAGTGGAATTGGCTGCAAGCAAAATCTTTATAACTTCAAACATAGGATTTTGGGCTAATTCATTAAAATTACTGCTATCATAGTGTTTTCCACTGAAATATACTTCCCTTACCTGCATCTGGTTTTTTGTAAGAGTTCCAGTCTTGTCACTGCATATTACATTTACAGAACCAATGGTTTCTGTAGCAAGCATTTTTCTAACTAAGTTGTTGTCACGCCTTATTTTTCTCATGCTCAATGCCAAACTTATTGTAACTGCCATAGGAAGTCCTTCAGGTACAGCTACCACAATGATTGTTACCGCTACAATAAAAAAGTCAAGTATGCTTTTTGCACTCTCAATTGCATTTGCAGGTTTTCCAATTGCAAAGGCAACATATGATAATCCAATTGCAGCAACTAACGGTCCTAAAACCGCCACAATTTTTTTAAGTTTTTCATTTCCCTTAATCAGCAATACACCAGTTATTACAGCAGTTACAAGTAAAAATGTAATAGTGCCTGTTTTAACATTACTACTAAGCATTCCAAAATAACCGGATATAACAGAATTGGCAAATAAAGCAAAGAATATTAATACTGCCGCAACTGTACCGACTACACTTATAAGACCTGCTAGTTTTGCAAGTTTAAATTGAAGGGGGGTTTGTTCTTGAGTTTGGTCAGCAAGAGATCTTAAAATTGAGCCCATTTCCATGCCATCTCCCACTTTTGTAACAATAGCTCTTCCCGAACCTGTCACTACCATTGTTCCCCCAATTAATTTGGTGTTGTCAGCTCCCTTTTCCACAGGTACTGATTCACCAGTCATTAAGGATTCATCAACTAATAAATCAATGGAGTTCAAGATTACTGCATCAGCTGGAATTTTATCTCCGTTTTCCAGTTCAATAATGTCTCCCACTACCAATTCCTTCGTGGAAATAACTTTTAAGTTGCCATCCCTTATGACTTTAACATCAATATTTTCATTATCTTCTTTTAGAGTTTCAAAAGCTTTATCCGCTTTATATTCACTCCAAAAGCCAACTCCTGTTGCAATAATAATTGCTATAAATATTCCAATTCCATCCCATGGAAATTCACCTTGGTAAATGCCTATAAGTGTAGATACAAGCGCACAGATACACAAAATTATAATAGTAGGATCTTTAAAACTTTCTAAAAATTGCTTCCATACAGGAACCTTTTCACTTGGAGTTATCTCATTTTTACCGTATTTTTCCCTATTTCTTTTTACTCCTTCTTCATTAAGCCCGTCATGGGCATCTGATGAAAACTCTTTTATTAATTCTTCAGCCTCTTTGAATATTTTTTTGTTTTTATCCATATCTCTTTCTCCTATTTTTTAGTTTAGTACTTTTTAAAATAAAATTTAAGTATCTGATTTAGCAATATCTTTTAACAATCTCTTTTAATGAAGTATCATTGGTTGCTTCACCAGTAGCTGCAAATTTCCACTCATTATTATACCTGTATATCTCACCAGCAAAAAGTGTAGTTTTACCACTATAATTTTCTGAAAGATTAAACCTTACCAATTCTTGATTGTTAGAAGCATTAACTACCCGGATAAAAGCATTTTCAATCATTCCAAAGTGCTGATTTCTTCTTACACAATCATAAATATTTACAAGAAAAACAAGTCTGTGAATATTTTGAGGAATTTTGTTTATTTCTATAAGTATTGTTTCATCATCGCCTTCTCCCTCTCCTGTAAGGTTATCTCCAGTGTGCACTACACTTCCACATCTGCTTTTTAAATTCCCAAAATAAATTAAATCTTCTCTTCTAGATAGTTTTCCATTTACATCAAGCATAAGCACCGAAGCATCACAATCTATTGCAGCAGGCGAAGCACTAAAAAGGCTTGCAAAAAAACCTCCCTTTTTAGATCTTTTAGCTTCATCCCACCCAAGACCAACCATCAGCCTTGTTAATCCTGCATTTCCTTTTGTAAGGTCAACTCTTTGTCCTTTTTGTAAATTTATTGACATATATCTAATCCTCCTTTTTATCATTAACTTTCCTGATTTTATAGTTTTAATAAGATATGTAAATATTGGAAAGTAAAACTATCTTTGATAAATTTTAGGTGGAATTAGATTTTAAAGCAAACTAGTTAAATCTTGAAAGAATTTTTGTCAATAGAATACCTGCCGAGTAAGCCGACAGGTATTCTCATACTACTCATTGTTGAAAATTTTTTAAATTATTATACATTTATTCCAAAATTCCTACAAAGAGCAGCTAGTCCACCTTGAAATCCGCTTCCTATAGCATTGAATTTCCATTCTTGACCATGACGGTATAATTCACCTACAACTACAGCTGTTTCAATACTAAACTCTTCTCCTAAGTCATATCTTATTAATTCTACTCCTGTAGCATCATTTACAACTCTTATAAATGCATTGGATACTTGACCAAAATTTTGTCCTCTAACGTCTGCATCATGTATTGTAACTGTAAATGCAATCTTTGCTATGTTTTGAGGTACTTTAGTTAAATCAACCAGTATTTGTTCGTCATCACCTTCTCCTTCCCCTGTAAGGTTGTCCCCCTGATGTTCAACAGCGCCGGATTGGTGTTTTAAATTATTATAAAATACAAAATCTAAATCGTTAGTTACTTTACCGGATTCATTAGTTAAAAAAACTGCAGCGTCTAAATCAAAATCATATCCACCATCATATTTGTTGGTGTCCCACCCTAATCCTATCATAACTTTTGTAAGACCAGGATTTCCTTTCGTTAAATCTACCTTTTGTCCCTTTTGTAAACTAATTGCCATTTTCAAAACTCCTCTCTTTTTTTTTTTAGTTTTATTTTAGTTCTTTATTATGTACATCCTAACGATAATAAATTAATTATTGTATAGGATGAGGTATAAAGAAAACTTTGTCTTAATTTTAATAAATTTTTGCATTATATATATTGTTAAGTAAATCTAAAAGGCTTTTATCTGAACAATTATTTATAGTGTTAAACCTCCATGTGTCTTTGTATTTATAAATTTCACCTAAAACTAATGTTTCTTTTTCACTTATTGATATTTTATCACTTAGTTTAAAAACCATTGTGTTGGTAATTTTATTTGTTGCACTAAAAGTAAATTCTATATCTTTATCTTTATCAATTTGAGACAAATTTCTATACAAAGTTGATATAATTACAATTTTATCTGTGGTATCCGGCAAAAGTTTAATGTCTAAATCTATTTTTTTTTCAAATAATTCATAACCATATGTTTCACTGTATAAAATGCTCTTTTGCACATCTTTCACATTGTTGTAATATACGATATTTTCCTTGCCTACCACTGCATTTTTTTCTATATTAATGGCAAATAAATCCATATCAAAAAGACCCTTAAATTTATTTTTAACTTCCATTTTAAAAGTAAATCTAACACTGTCTAAAGATTTAGTTAATATAACCTTTTGTCCACTAACTACTTCAATTCCCACCTACTTACCTCCGGTCTTAAAGTCGTAATTAAATTTTACAAGTACTAAAGCATTGTCTTTTAATGCATTTTCTATCACATCATATACACATACATTAGGATAGTTGTTAATTTTTATATTTTGAGTGCCTACTAATATATGATTTTTAACATCATAAGCATTATTTATAATGCAAATATTTTTACTATAAACTTTAGAAAGTATATTAATTAAAAACATTTTTACATACTCAGAACATTTTGAATTTAGTTTAATAAAATTAGAAACATATTTCATAGTTAAATTTCTATTTAACACCAATTCACTAAATTCATCTTGCGAATAAGAAGAAATCTCTAAATACATATCCTTTTTATATTTTTTAAAATCAAATGCACCCTCTTTTGTCTTTTTCCTATTATGGTGTTCTAGTGCGTTAGCTCCACTTCCTGTTGCAAAATAAATTTTTAAAAACTCACTATTTTTATATACATAGTAAAAATATTCTCCTAAATCAGTGCATAATTTACTTACTCCTTCAAACATTGCCACCGCTGTAGAAGTTATAGGAACAATTTTGAAATATCCACTAAATAATGTCTCAAATTCAGCTCTTATAAAATAAATATCAAATACAATATCATCATTTAAATTTTTTGATTTTACAGTAAGTATTTTAATTTCATTAATTGCTTTAAAATTATTTCTGTAGTAAAAAATTCTGCTTTGCATTAAAAAATCAGGATTTTTCAGCCATAAAATATCAGTATCTAATTGAAAAAATTTATCCATGTATTTTATGCAATTATTTTTGTCCAAAAAATCACCTTGAATTTCTTATTGATAATAATTTTTGTTTTTGAGTTTCTTCAAGTTGAGTCAACTCTTTTTCCACTTCATTTCTCTTTTGTTTTCCTTCATGATAGATCTTTACTGATTCTTCAATTGTTTCAATAAGTTTTTTATGAGTTTCTTTTAATGTCTCAATACTTATTACGCCTCTTTCACTTTCTTTTGCAATTTCAATTGAGTTTGTCTTTAATAATTCTGCATTTTGTCTTAATAAGTTCTCAGTGGTATCTGTCACCTTTTTTTGTATTTCCAAAGCTGTTTTTTGCTTATTTAGTGAAATGGTAAGAGCTATCTGGTTTTTCCATATAGGTATTGTTGTCAATATACTTGCTTGAATTTTATTTGCAAGAACTTTATCATTACCTTGGATAATACGGATTTGGGGAAGAGTTTGAATAGCAATTTCCCTGCTAAGCCTTAAATCATGTATTCTCTTTTCCATTTCATTTAACATTTGGGCAAAATCATTATATTTTTGAATATCAAGCATATCTTTTGTCTGTTCTGCTTTGTTTTTAAGCTGAACTAATACGGTTTTTTTCAGTTCATCTAACTTTAACTCCCCTGCCGCAATGTACATTTCCAACTCAGTTAAGTATTCTAAATTTTTATCATATAAAGAATCCAATATATTTATATCCCGTATTAATTCCATCTTTGCCTTATCTAGAGAAACAACAATTTTGTCAATTGTCTCAGTAACATCGTCTAGTTTTATTTTATAACTTGAGATATTGTTGGAAATCCTCTTTAAAAAAGGTATCTTGCTTCTTAATCCATCTTTTTCTTGTAATTTATCCATATCGATACCTTGCATAGTTGTAAGAAGTAATCCTAAATTCTGTCCTACTTCACCTGTATCTTTTGTTTTAACACCACTTAATATTCCATCTGCAAATTTTGCAATATTTCTTTGTACATCAGAACCAAAATAAGCTACATTATTAGAACTTGAAATATCTATACTGTCTTTTATTTTATTAACTTGTGCTATTTGATTTGAATCAAATTTTGATAAATCAACAGATATTTGTGTTTCACTTTTTTTTAATTCAATTAAGCTAGTGTTATTTGCAGCAGGTGTCTCATTTGTTCTTTGGTTGGTTTCATTATTATCAATATTATTTAATAAATCTTCAAAACCCATCTAATTCCCTCCTTTAAAAGTCTGACTTTATCAAATCCTGAAGAGTTTTTAGGTCAATATTCAACTCAAAATCACTTTTTTCATTTATATCCTTACAAGTAGTATATAACTTTTCATTAATAATATAAAGGGTTTTTTTAAGTTCTTTTCTGTGTTTAATATCGTCATTTGAATTTTTTAAATTAACTAAAATTTCCTCCACCATGTCTATATACTTTAACAGCATTAATTCTTTAACAGATATAATTTTTTCAATATTTTTATTGTAAAAATCAATTATATAATAATAATACGACAAAAATGACATTAAGTTTGAAAAAATACTATGATCTTTAACATCTAATAGTTTTTCTTCTATCCTAATAAGTGATTTTTTAGATGTATTTAAAGCCTCTCTAACCTGGTTTTTTTCATCTAATTTATTTTCAGGTTGTGTTTGTTGCCTATTTTCTTTCTTTCTTTTAAATATTCTAAAAATAAAAATCACTACTTTCTTTTTTATAAATCTTATAAATAAACCGAATTATCTACATATTTTGCAATAATCATTTGAATAATTCAAAAAAACCATTTATATTTTATAATAAACAACATGAAAAGTAATAATATTAATTTTATTAATATTATATCAAATATTTTTAAATTTGAAATAGTTTTTTGTTAATTTTTTAATTATTTATTTTTTTACAATACAATAACAAATAGATTTTTCCTCAAAACTATTGACATCAAAAATATATATTAGTATAATTTATTGTGTTTGATTGATAAATTTATTATGCGGTCGTGGTGGAACTGGCAGACACGTACGTTTGAGGGGCGTATGCGCGAGCATGTGGGTTCAAGTCCCACCGTCCGCACCAAAATTAAGCTGATAGAATGTATTTTGCATTTTATCAGCTTTTTAGATTATAAAAACAATGGACCTCAGTAAATATATTAATTCTTACTGAAGTCCAAAAAATTAATCTATGTTAAAAAGGCTAAGTCTTAGGTTATTTGGCAATATCCAAAAGGATTTTTCCAACCTCAGGGGCAATTATACATCCCCCTACATATTGGCCATCAACTTCCCCTGACAATATTACATGATTTTCATTTCCATAGCTCATTACAGTTATAATTGCTCCATCTTTTAATTTCATCTTAATGTTGTTTCCTGCCAGCATTGAAATATATGCACCAGTATAAGTTTTACTTGTATTTAATATATCTATTATTTCCTTTGTTTCTTCTTTTGTGAATGTCTTTATTTCTTCATCAAATAAAGAATATAATTTCATTTCTTGAACAAGTTCAATAGGTATAGCCTTTCCCATCTCATTTAATGATTCACCAATTTCATCCTCAGTTGGTTCATTAATTGGTTCTTTTTTATGAGTGTTGTTAGATATTTCACCTTCTACCATAACTATATCATTTTTATTGAATTTTATCAATACATTTGGATATGTAATTGCCATAGTTCTTCCTCTTTCAGGTGAAATTAGACGAGCATAAACATACGCTGTATTAGAAGTCTTTAGTACATTATCTATTTCCACCATGTAACCACCTGTATTTTTTTCACCAGCAGCCACAAGAACATACTGCCTTTTTTCATCTGTTAATGAATATATGCCTTTTTTCTTATAATTATTCTTATACCATTTTGACAAAACTTCATTTTCACTTATTTCTGACGGATTTATTATTTCATAATCAATTGCTTCGGCACTTACAGTTTCATCCTTTTGTTTTTCTGGATCAACCATATAATTTTCAGAAGTTATAATCATAGCACGTAATTCAGGTTCCCAATCAACTTGTGCCCCCACAGTTTCAGTTACAAAACGTCCTGGAATAAAAGTCCTGTCATTCACAATTTTTGCAGGAACATCAAGCTGTATCTTTTCTTCTTTTCCCTCTTCTTTTGTTACTATTGCAACATCACTTCCTATAAAGAGTTTAATTTTTATATCCTCTTTATCAATTGTAACAAGCCTTTCCTTTGCATCCCAACCTACATCAGCACCTAATCCTTCCATAACACCCCGTACCGGAATTAATGTGCGGTTATTTTCAATAAACGGCTCCACATCCAGCTCAAGCTTTTTCCCATCTAATAAAATCCCAACTCCATCTTTAGGTTCAATGCTTTTCATACCCCACACAATACTAGTTGCTGCCACTAAAGAGCAAATAGATATTGTTATTATTTTTTTGAATTTTAACATTTAAACCAACCCCCATAAAATCTTATTTATATCATTAGACGCACATTTTTTATAATTTGTTCCCATCATAGCATTGGTTGCATGCCTTATTATCTAATTTATCAATTACCTCATGAGGTTTTTCCTTTAATCCCTTCATTCCTATATAAAAACATATACCTGTTATCACTGCTGAAAGAAAGTCTGCAAAAGGTGCTGCATGAAGCAGTCCATTAATCCCCCACAATCTTGGGAAAACAATAATAGCAGGAATTAAAAATATAATTTGTCTTGTTAAAGTTAAAAAAGTAGCAGCTTTTGCCTTTCCAATGGCTTGAAAAAAGTTTGAAGCAATAATCTGAAACCCTATAACTGGTGCACATAAAAACCATGTAACCAAGGCATAACTTCCAAACTCCAATACATCTGGCTCTTTATTGAAAACCCCAATTATTGCTTCTGGAAATACTCTGATTATAATATATCCAACAACTACAACAAGGGTAGAAGCTGAAATGGCAAGCTTAACAGCCTCTTTGGCACGGTTGTATTTTTTTGCTCCAAAATTAAAGCTTATAATAGGCACTACACCTTGTTTTATACCAATAACTGGCAATACCAGTAGTGACTGAACGCTGTTTACTATTCCCATTCCTGCAACATTCCCACCATAATGCAAAAGACTTTTATTTAGTACAGCATTTAACAAACTGTTGGCTAACTGCAGTAAAAAACCTGGTATCCCAAGGGAAACAATTGTAGTTACTATTTTAAAGTCTAATTTCATATATTTAATTTTAAGTTTTGTCCTGCTTTTTTTACTGCCTATAAAGTAGTAAACTGCCCATATAGCTGAAACTAACTGAGCTAAAATTGTAGCAAGGGCTGCTCCTGCCATCCCCATTTTAAATATAAATATAAAGACATAATCCAACACAATATTTATTCCTGCACCTAAAAACATGGATATCATTGCATAGTTAGGGCTTCCGTCAGCACGGATAAAGTTATTTAACCCCATGCCCAATATCTGAAAGGAAGCTCCAAAAAAAATAATTCTCATATACTCTACTGCATAAGGCATTATTTCTTCTTTTGCACCAAATAAATATAGCAAAGGCACCAAAAAAACTTGTCCTAAAATCATAAATATAATTCCTGCTATAACAAGCAGCGCAACTCCATGCCCAAGAACTTTTTCTGCTTCATCTTCTTTTTTCTCTCCTAATCTTATGGAAAATAAAGTAGAACCTCCTACCCCAAATAAAATACCTATTGCCAAAAGTATAAGCATGATAGGAAGAACAATGGTAATAGCCTCAAGACCACTAGAAGCTAAATCTTTGCTTCTACCTATAAACATCCTGTCAACAATATTATATAAAGCATTTACCACCATACCCACAATGGCAGGTATAGAAAATTTCATCAGTAATGTAAATACCTTTTCTTTCCCCAAAGGATTATCGTACTTCATCAAAAACCTCCATTTTTTTGTAAATTTTTTTGTAAAAAAGTCTAAGTTTTTTGAACTAATTATATAATTTATATCATGTCCTAAATCTTTTCGTAAAATTAGCCCATATTTAATACTATATAATATATTTTAAAACTTGGCAAAATTTTTGCCTGGCAAAAAATTTTTTAAAATAAAAAAGACCTTAAGTTAAGATACTAACTTAAAGCCTTTTTTTAGACTATTTTTAAAATTAATCTTCATATAGTGTGGTAGAAAGGTATCTTTCCCCTGTATCAGGCAGCAGAACCACTATATTTTTTCCCTTGTTTTCAGGTCTTTTTGCCAGTACTGTTCCAGCAAATATAGCTGCACCTGCAGATATTCCAACTAAAAGTCCTTCAGTTTTAGAAATGCTTCTGGACGCTTCAAAGGCTTCTTCATTCTTTACCTTTATAACTTCATCAATTATATCCATATTTAATATTTTAGGCACAAAACCTGCACCTATTCCCTGTATTTTATGAGGACCTGGATTTCCCCCTGAAAGTACAGGAGAATTTTCAGGCTCAACAGCTACAATTTTAACAGAAGGTTTTCTTTCCTTTAATACCTCGCCTATACCTGTAATTGTACCACCTGTTCCAACTCCAGCTACAAATATGTCAACTTCACCTTCAGTATCCCTCCATATTTCTTCTGCCGTTGTTTCTCTGTGAATTTTAGGATTTGCTTCATTATCAAATTGCTGTGGAATAAATGAATTGGGGAACTCTTTCGCCAACTCATAGGCTTTTTCAATAGCTCCCTTCATACCATCAATTCCTGGTGTTAAAACAACTTCTGCTCCTAATGCTTTTAGAAGATTTCTTCTTTCCATACTCATAGTATCTGGCATTGTAAGGATAAGCCTGTATCCTCTGGCAGCAGATACAAGAGCTAAAGCAATTCCAGTATTTCCGCTTGTAGGCTCAATAATTACTGTATCTGTAGTTATGAGTCCCTTATCTTCCCCATCTTTTATCATTGCATATCCGATTCTGTCCTTTACACTGCCCCCTGGATTGAAATATTCAAGTTTTGCAATAAGCTTTCCCTCAAGTTTATTTATCTTATTATGATTTGTTAGTTCTAAAAGAGGTGTGTTTCCAATAAGTTCTGTAATATCCCTGGCTATTTTTCTCTTTCCCATTATAAAACCTCCCGTCTTTTTAAATATAATACATGTAGGACTGATTACCACTGATTTTTTTGTATTCCAGCATCAAGTCTTCTAAAGTTAATGAATCCACTACAGCATTTATACTTTCGTTTATTTTATCCCATACTTTAAGCTGCAAACAGTATTTAAAAGTGTTTTCTTTTATAACTTCACTGCCTATTTCATCTACTACTAAAAGATCGCCTTCTAAGACTCTTAAAATGTCACCTACTCTTATCTTTAAAGGCTCTGTCCCTAAAGTATATCCCCCTTGCGGACCTTTAATACTTTTAACAAGTCCTGCTTTTCTAAGAAGAGAGAAAACTTGTTCTAAGTAATTTTCAGAAATATTTTGTCTTGTAGCTATGCTATTTAATGATATATGCTCTCCTCTTGCATTCACCGCCAAATCCAGCATAGCCCTAAGTCCATATCTTCCTTTTGTAGAAATTTTCATGTTATCACCTATATCCTAGTATTCCTATATGTTTTGTTTTTTACTTATATTCATAATACTATATTTAACTATCAATGTCAATAGATATTAAAAAAAAAGCAAATTGCGTTGACACACAACTTGGTATAGAGCTGCAATTCCAATGGGATATGTAGCAAGATCAAAATAAAAAAAGGGGCTGTACAAAGGATTTTTTAAGTGCTTGTGCGACAGCCCCATATTTTTTAACATACACCATAAATTTATTAACATTTCCATTTTAAAATTAGTTTTTTTAAAAAAGTTTCTTGCCAGTCACAAGTCTATACACTATGTATACAGCAACAATTACAACTGCAATTGGGAAAAGCAATCCAACCAACTTTCCAATTAACCTTATAGCAATAACTATCAATGCAATTGCAACCAATATAACTATTATACTTTTTATTGATTTATCATTCATTATAATTCACTCCTAAAATAAATCATCTTTATTAATTATACTATAAATACTTAAAAAATATTTTAAAAAAGCACCTATAACTTCAGGTACTTTTCATACATAATTTATCAGTGGTTTTGCACTTAGATAAAATGACATATAAAAGCATTATTTATTAAAGGGAAATTCCCACAGAGTTTATTAAATAATTAAGCTTTTCTCTGTCAAGATTCTTTTTCAGTTCAACACCCTTTAAATTAAGAAGACCTATAGGATATACAGGAACATTAAAAACTGAATACAAATATTGATCTAAACCACTTAACTGTGAACCTCCACCAATTATAAAAATCTTAGAAATTGGTGAACCATAACATCTTTCAATGTAAAATTCGAAGCATTTAGCAATCTGCCTTACTAGTCTTTCTATAAAACCACTTACTTTACCATAAGTTACAACATGGTCTCTTTTAGAAACACTGGTAGGCTGTGTCATCCCATAAGTTTTCTTTAATCTTTCAGCTTCCTGAAGACTAATGTTCATTTCATTTGCTATATGGTTGTCTATATTTGAACTTCCCGATAGAATAACTTTGTTAAATTCCAATATTCTATCCTTTAAAAAGTTAACTATTGTTGTTTCTGAACCAAAATCTAATACTGCGAAAGTATCACTTTGAACATTTTTATGCCTTCTCTTTGAATAGTATTCGTCCATATCCCTTGTATAAATTTCCCTATTGAAAAATTTAGCAGTACTGTTTGCAGGTATATCAACTGCTAAAGGTTTTAAATCAAGACCTTGCAAAACTTCTATATAGCTTTCTAAAATTTTGCGAGGAACTGCAGTAACAAAAACCTTATATTTTTCTTTGTTATTGTCCCTAACAGTTTGAAGAAGCTTATAATCCACTCTGTAATTATCAATATCAATAGGAAGGAAATTGGGCATACTATTTTTAATTGTAAAATCTTCACTTTCGCCTTCTAGTTTGTCTATCATATAAATACGGGTAATAATATTTGTACCAGACATAATTATTTTGGCATTTTTTGCTTTCATGCCTTCTTCTCTGATAACAGATTTTATAACTCTTAAAACTCTTTCTACGTCATATATTGCACCGTTTTTAATACAGTCTGGAGGAGTTGAAACTATTCCGTAATTTTCAATAAAAATATTATTGTTTTTTCTTACTGAAACTTCAACTACCTTTATATTCCTATACCCTACGTCAATGCAAACCATTGAAGTTTTTCTAAAAAATAAATCCCAAAACATTTACATATCCCCCTTAAGTGCAAAACATATGTGTTTTAAACATAAACTGTATATAATTATACGCTAAAATAACACAGGGCACAACATATTTATTATATAATACTTTATAAAAATTTATAATTTATTTTTATATAATATAGATATGCCACTTTTAAATAAACTTGTATGCTTTTTTAATTATAGCATATAAATTATTATAATACTAGTATATTTACTTTTAAAGGTACATTTATTTTTTTTTATCATAATAAATATACCTTGTATTGACATTGAAATTTTTACTATAGATAGAATTATATATTTTTTTTATGAACTTTACAATTCTTTTTCTATGAAAATATAAAATATTTTTTAAAAGGACATTATTTCCATAGACTTTGTACATTAATACTTATTAATATTATCGGAAATTTCCTTCAAAAACTTTAGAACTATTTTTGCCTCTTCAAAAGTATTAAAGCACCCAACACT
>JAAYTS010000127.1 GCA_012517995.1 Clostridium sp. | reverse complement strand
GATTGTTCCCTCTATTAAAGCTGTTGTCTCTTTTGCAGCATCAGCACTTCTTGAGGCAAGATTTCTGACTTCTTCTGCCACAACAGCAAAGCCTTTGCCGTGGTGACCGGCTCTTGCGGCTTCTACCGCAGCATTTAGTGCTAGAATATTTGTCTGGAATGCTATCTCATCTATAACCTTTATTATCTTTGAGATGTTTTGTGAGGATTCATTTATGGTGTCCATTGCGTTTAACATGGATTTCATTTGTTCGTTACCGTTTTGAGCATCATCCTTGCCTACAACCGCCAATTCACTTGCTTTGGTGGCGTTTAATGCATTATGCTTAATGTCATCTGCAATTTCGGAAATAGTGGCATTCAGTTCTTGAATAGAGCTTGCCTGTTCAGTTGAAGCCTGTGCCAGAACCTGACTTGAGTTTGCCACCTGCTTTGCTCCTTCCCCCACTTGTTTGGCCACATTATTGATGTCAAAGATTACTTCGTTCAATGATTTTATAATTCTTTCAAGAGAATGCTGTATTTCCACAAAATCTCCTTTATAGTCAAGCTGAACATTTACATCAAGATTTCCTTTTGATATTTCTGAAAGTACATGGGATATTTCTTTTATGTAACTTGATAATAGGGATATTGTATTGTTTAAGGCGTTCTTAATCTCTGCATGGCCTCCTTTGTAGTTGCCTTCAATACTTACATCAAGATTACCCTCCGATACTTTCTCCAGTACTGTTTTTGCCTCGTTTATCGGAGCTATTACAGCATCTAAGGTATTGTTTATTCCTTCCACTATTTCTTTGTAAGCTCCTTTGAAGTTGTTTATATCTCCCCGTGCACCAAGATTGCCGTTGATAGCCTCATTTGTAAGCATGGTGGTTTCGTCTCTCAAATCCTTTAATGTGTCTATTATATTGGACATGCTCTTTGACAGAATGTCTTTTTCAGAAACTATTTCCACATTTGCGGTTAAGTCACCGGAAGCTATCTTTTGTGCCGCATGTACTTTATTGCTTGTGTTATCGATTATTCTTTTGAAAGACTTCATTAATGTTCCGATTTCGTCGGTTGAAGATGTAGAAATGCTTACATCTATATCTCCGTCCGCTAATTTTTCCGAAACGCCCACAAGGGAATTGACCGGTTTTGCTACAAACTTTCTTGACAGAAGTACAACGCAGGCTATACAAATGACAAGGAAGAATATGGTAACCAATATCATATTTGCTCTAAGGGTATTAACTCCGGCAAAAACTTCGCTTTTAGCAATGTTTAACCCTACAGACCAGTCGGTTTCAGGTATTGGTGCATAAGATACAAATTTATCCTCGCCTTCAAACCAGTATTCTCCATTGCCTGTCTCACCCTTTATCATTTTCCTTACTGTGTCGGCTAAAGCATTTAATGATTCATCTTCTTTGGCCTCTTCAATAAAATTATATCCGTCCATAACATATTGAAAATTGGGGTGGGCAATCAAAGTACCACTGCTGTTTGTTATAAAGGAGTAACCGCTTTCTCCCACAGTTATGTCAGCCATCAGTTTGCTTAATGTGGTATAGTCTACTGTTGAAGTAAGTACACCTATGATTTTTCCTTCCTCGTCTTTTATTGGAGCTGCAAATACTGAGACTACGCTTCCGTCAAATTTACTTACAATAGGGTCACTTGCGTTAGGGATCCCCTGGAGTGCTTTAGTAAAATATGATCTTGTTGAAAGATCGGCTGTGGTACCGTCTGTTGAACGGGCAAAACCGTTAGGATCGATTATATTCAATCTCATAGAACCGATTCTTTCTACTTCTTGTTTGAGGACATTCTCCTGAACACTCCAGTCCATGGTCTTTATTTCAGGTCTTGCGGCAATACTCTCTATCTTAGTCAATTCAATATTGAGAATATGCCGAATCTGTTTTGCTGCTTCTTGTGCACTTGAAGAATAAAACATGTTTATATTTGTCGTCAACAAACTTTGGGCCGTAAAATATGCATACAACCCCAGGAAAGAAAATGAGATGAGCATCACCAGCGTAATGACCAATGACAGTTTAAGTCCGATCTTTAAATTTAAAAACCATTTCATAATGTACCTCCTTAAGAGTATTGAAACAAGCCGTATGTGCCTAAGAAACAAAATAAAGGCACGTATGTAAGTGATTTTTTTACATAATGTATATCGGTATAGTGTTTTAATATTATTACAAATCTATTGATAAATACTAAATAAATACTAAAAGATCTGATAATTTTTTTGTATATGGATGAGTATATAAAATAAAACGGCAGTAGAATTTATAAACATAAAAAAGCACATAATAAAGATATGACCAAAAAAAATAAAAATTTAGGAATTGCACTAAAGACAAGAGAAGTATATAATGGAATTAAAAAATCAGATAGGAGCTGATATTAATATGGAAAAATACATTTGTACGGCGTGTGGATACATATATGACCCAGCAGAAGGAGACCCAGACAATGGGGTTGCACCTGGTACAGCATTTGAAGATATCCCGGATGATTGGGTGTGCCCTGTATGTGGTGTTGGAAAGGATATGTTTGAAGAAGCTTAAAGCTAATATGTGAGATAAAAAGACTTCCTTCTAAATATATTAGAGGGAGTCTTTTTGTTTTTTTTCATACCATATGTATATTTATGACTAAGCATTTTCTAGCGGATTATTGAATGAATTCTATCAGCTCGCTGTCTACCCATTTAACGTAGTCTTCTTCAATGAAAATTAAAACTTCATTTTCTTGCCATGCCAATACAACTACATCACTATCAAAATACCTAGCCTTTTTTCCTGTGTAAAACATACTAAACCTCCTATCTTATGTAAGGTACATTATACTCAATTTTTATATCGGCAAAAAAAACGTGTACTTAACTAAAAAATGTATTAAATTAAATGCAAAATGTATTGAACTAAATTTACCATAATTTGAATAATATAATTTTGTTGAAAGATATTATTTTGTAATATATAATAGAACCTAAGAAGAAATTTTGTAGATTGTTTATATCATCAATTATTGCTTTTCTACACTGACAAAAGTGCTGCACAAAAAAATTATCCAGATGTAAATTTATTATTTTGTTGAGTGCTGGTAGGATTTAATGCATGCTGTTATTGGTTCGTTGTAGTGAGTAGTTCTAAATAATATGAAATCTTAGAGGAGGTCTTTATTATGAAGTTTGAAGTAAAAGAGGTGGATAACGTAAAGGTCATTAAACTTACAGGGCAGGTTAGGATTTCAACTCAAAACGAATTCAAAGATTTACTTGACAATGTAGCAAAAGAAAATGAAGGAAAGCCAGTTGTAATTAGCATGGACGGAGTAGCATACATGAACAGTGCAGGATTGGGAATAATTATTGATACTTATAAGAAATTTAAAGAAAAACAGGGAAGAATGATATTATGCAATCTCACACCAGATATTACCAAACTATTTGAGGTTACAAGACTTGATAGATTTATAGAAATTTATAAGACTGAAAATGAAGCTTTAGCAAATGTAAACTAAAAAATTTATTAATTAGGCTTCAATAAAAACGCAACAGTTTGTTGCGTTTTTAATCAATTTAGTCAAAAAAAAGTCGAATAACAACTTTTTGTGTACAAAGGTTGAAGCTTGTACTTTTATATGATAGATTAAAATTAACAAAGTGAGAGGAAATCATATATGGAGACACCTTTAGTTGAGTTTATTGCAATTTCAGTTCCTGAGCAGTTTATGATGGCGTTGTTTGCTTGGGTGATCCTTGGAAAAAAAGAAACAGCTAAATTTAGAAATGTATTATTCGTTGGTTTATTTGCAGCATTAGTTTTTAGGGTTTTGCAAATATTTCTTAAAAATTATATATATACAATTGTACCACAGGTTTTGATATTTGCAGGTTTAATATATTTCTTATACAAGGTAAATGTAATTGAAGCAGTTGTAAGTTGTTTGGTCACCATGATTATTTTCGCAACTATTCAGGGAGCAATGTTTAACGTTTTGTGCCTATGGACTGGAATGACGGAAGCAGAGTTTAAAGGAGACAATTTGTATTTACTGTTCTTCGCCGTACAATATTTTATAGTAATAAGTGCCATTGTATATGTTATATACAGATTAGATATAAATATCCGTTACTTAGGCAAGAAGAATGTAAAAAAACACTATGTCAGTCGAATAAGATTTTTGATATTGCAACTGG
Source organism: Clostridium sp. (assembly GCA_012517995.1). Classification (GTDB taxonomy): domain Bacteria; phylum Bacillota; class Clostridia; order Acetivibrionales; family Acetivibrionaceae; genus Herbivorax. The sequence continues at coordinate 752 of JAAYTS010000127.1, read as the reverse complement.
TTTTCGCTTTCTTACAGCTAATTATTATATATACAATTGTAGTTAGAAATATTGAGTTTTTGAACTCACAAGAGAATGTAACCATAGTTTTTTTGGCAGTTGTCATCACCATCACATTTACAGCTTTGGTTGTGAAAAGCGTAATTAAGATGGGAGAGCATATAAAGAGAGAAGAAGAGCAAAAGAGACAATATGATGGTAGAGAGATAATTCAGAACATAAATTATTTATATACTTTAGTTGAAGAGAAGAAATATGATGAGTTAAAAAGCGCCTTGGAATCTATAAAAGATGATATAAATAGTGGCATGGTAAGAATCACCAACAAGGCTAATAAGTGAAATCATAACTTGATTTCATTTATTAAATAAAAAAAAGTATAGGGGATGATATGTATGAAACGTAAAATGCTAGGTGTTATCTCATCAATCTTATTTGTAGTGGCAACTTTAGTATCCAGTACAGCGTGCTTTTTCTTCTTTTATCAACCAAGGACTCCAAAGTCACTAAGCAAGTAACATTAATAACCACTTACTCAAATGTATAGAGAGAAGGTTTTAAATATAAAGTGTAATTAATAATATAAGGTATCTTCTAAGGAAGATACCTTATTTTTGTGTGCCCAGCATGGGCAACAACTTGGTGGTGAAAGTCCACTACGGGCTTGGTAGTAGGAACCGTTAGCCAAGAGCAAGGGTGTCCACGGCGACGTGGAATCTGAAGGAAGCTGGAGGCAAAATCCTGAACCGACG
>JAAYTS010000126.1 GCA_012517995.1 Clostridium sp. | reverse complement strand
GGAAGCAGCTAGAGAAGTAAAGGAAAAGGGAAAAGAAAATGACCTTATAGAAAGAATTGCAAAAGATGAAGCTTTTGGTCTTGATATTTTTAAGTTAAATCAGGTGCTAGATGCAAAAAATTATATTGGAAGGTCTAAAGAGCAGGTGGAAGAATTTGTAAGATACCATGTAGAGCCTGTTCTTAAAAATAGTGAAAAAACCCATTTAGATGTTGAACTAAATGTATAAAAAGTATTTTTACAAAAAACTGTTTAAATAATACGTGATAAATAGCGTATATATTGTTGAAATTTCAGTGTTTATGTAGTAAAATTAGATAGGATGTAATGATGATTTGTCATGTGAATGGGGTGGGAAAGTTATAATTTAAGTCCGGAGGGGAATTTTGTGATTAATAAGTATAGTGACATACCTCTTTATTGTCAACTTAAAAATATAATTATAGCTAAAATTGAGGATGGAATTTATCTTCCTGATTCTAAAATACCATCGGAGCAGGAGTTTTGTGAGCTTTATAATATAAGTCGTCCAACTGTAAGGCAGGCTATAACTGAATTAACCAATAATGGATATCTATACAAGGAAAAAGGCAAGGGTACTTTTGTATCAAGACCAAAGACCTCTATAGATGTTAAAACATATACTGGTTTTACAGACTCAATTTTAGATAACGAACTTACAGACAATCGGGAGATACTGTGTATAGAAACAGTTCAGGGCAAAGAGTGCAGAAAAATATTAGAAATTTTCAAAGTTGGCTCTGGGCAAAATATAGAATTTGCAAAAGTGATTTTCAGGACTAAGCATGATGATGATGTGTTTTCTTTTAACACATCATTTATACCTTTGAATTTATTTCCAGATATTATAGAAGATATTAATAGTAAAAAAGCATCTTATGATATATTAAGGGGTAAATATCCACTTATTCCTGTAAAAAGCACCAGTTCTTTGGAGGTTGTTTTTACTGACCCTAAAGAAGCACAGTATTTGATGGTTCAGCCAGGGCATCCTCTTTTGAAGATAACAAATACTATAACTTCAAAAAGTGGACAGGTAGTGGAACATGTTATATCAAAATACAGATCTGATAAATGTAGATTAGTATTTGAAAATTATAAGGGATAGATTTAGAGAATTAGTATGAAATAATTTTATTTTTCAATGTTTAAAACTCCACCTTGTATAAGGTGGGGTTACTATTATAAGAAAAATCAATGTAATTGATGGGGATGTATATGGAACAGATGTCTTTATTTGAGGGTGAAAAGAAGAAAAACAATTCTGTTATATTAAGTGCTTCAAGAATGACTGATATGCCTAAATATTATCCTGATGTACTAATGAAAGAGGTAATGACAAGAATAGAAAAAGGCATGGATATACATACTGTTGTGTTTTGGACAAAACATCCAGATGCAATTTTAAAAAACACTATGATTGAATTTATAAACAATCTATTCAGCTTAGGAATACAGTGCTATCTTCACTGTACTATAACTGGTATGGGAGGCAGGGTTATAGGAAGTGATGGCTTATACATGGAGCCAAATGCACCTAAAGCTTCTGAAGCACTGTCAGTTTTGCCTAGAATAGCAGATTTGTTTCGAGATCCTATGAGAATAATGCTTAGAATAGATCCATTGATTAAAATTAGGAATAATGATACAGGTGAAACTTTTTCAAATTTTGATTGTGTAAAAAATATCATTGAAAACTCAGCAAAAGCTGGAATTAAATCATATACTATAAGTTTTTTGCAGCCTAATATTCACAATAAGGTTGATAATAGATTTAAAAAAATTGGCTGGTCTATTGAAAACTATACAATAAGTCAAAAGCGGGGTTTTTTAGAAAGTATAAAAAATATAGCAGGTGAATTTGGGGGAAAAGTTTACAGTTGTTCTGTTTATGGACTTGAAGAGTCAAGGTGTATAAACGGATATTTATTAGAGGAACTACACCCAGACAAAAAATATATAAGAAAAGATGAGCCAAGGAAGAGAAAACTCTGTGGCTGTACTCATTCAATTGATATAGGAGGATGGCCGCCTAAAAAGTGTTTTACAGGCTGCCAGTATTGCTACGCAAATTCATCATACCATGAGCCTGCTATTTAAATATAGCATTTAATTTTATTGACAAAAAAACATTTATAAAGTATCATAAATTGTCATAAGGATTTTTTGGGTATATTTTTAAAAGTAACATGAGGTGATTTAGTGAATAAATTAAAATTTACAATTATATTTAGTGTTTTGTTATTAATATGTGGATTTTCCACAACTTTGCATGCAAATCCAGAAGAACGGTTTGAAGTGTCTGTTAAAGCAGGTTATGACGATACAATTAGAATATATTCAAAATGTCCCATTTATATTGAAATAGAAAATAAGGGAAAAGACTTTCGGGGGGAAATTCAGGTTCACCTAATTGTAGGTTATAGTGAAAAAGAGAATTATGCGTTACCTTTTGAAATTCCAGAAGGTTCTAAAAAAGAGTTTTTAATGAGTATTCCTGTTTTTACGGCATCAAAGGATTTAGAAATAAAAATTGTAGAAGATAACAAGGTGTTATTTAGTAAAAAACATCAGTTTAAAAAAATAATACCACCTGAATCACCTGTTATGGGGATTTTAACTAATGAAGCAAATGAATTAGGAAGCTTAAAAGATATAAGGCTTTCAGAAAAAATAGCAGCTGAACAAAATGGATTTCTTATGCCAAAAGTTCCTCCTAAAGGCACTGCTTTTGATGGAGTTAAAAGATCTACTGAAATAATAGAACTAGATGAAAATAATTTACCGGAAAATGAAGGACTATTAAAGACTGTTGACTTTATAATTATATCTGATTATGATACATCTGTTTTAACAGAAGCGCAGAAAACAGCTGTCTCTGATTGGGTAAGCCAAGGAAACATATTAGTTATTGGAACGGGGGAAAACGCCAGAAAAGTTTATTCAGGCTTGGATGAAAGTTTGAAACCATTTAAAATAAATGGCCAAAAAAGAATTCAAATGCCAGAAGACTTTGCTAATTTTACCGAAAGAACTGTTCTAGAGGAAGAAATGTATATTTCTACAGGGAATGTAGAAAATGGAGATATAATTATAGGAGATGAAGATACTCCTCTTGCTGTAAACTACAAATATGGAAATGGAAATATAATTGTATTAGCATTTGACCCTACAACTAGGCCAATTTCAAACTGGGATTATAGCAAGGATATGTGGGAAAGACTTTTAGAATATAACAGACAAGCAGATTCTGTACATTCAAACAATTACACATATGGTTACCCTCGGTATTTGAATAATATATTAGAAGAAGAGACCTTTCCATTTACATTTTTGTACATAATTATATTGGTATATATATTACTTGTAGGGCCAGTTTTATATTGGATTTTAAAACATAAGGACAAGAGAGATTACAGTTGGCTTATTATACCTTTATTCGCATTTTTATTTGTAGGAATTATTTATATGGGAGGATATAATACTAGGTATAAAAGTGCTGTTATAAATAATTATTCAGTAATTAGG
>JAAYTS010000286.1 GCA_012517995.1 Clostridium sp. | reverse complement strand
CCACAAATGTTGATGCGAGGTAAAATGTTCAATTAACCACGTCACCCGCCATTGCCGCCAAACGCCTGTTGTGTGCTGGCGTTCTTGTCCACCATGTCTGTAAACCATTGTCTTTGTTGAGTTTTCATCCATTGTCGGGCTGTGTGTCGGGTGTTTTAATTTTTCATTTTGTAGGGAAAAAATTTTGAAATTCTGTCCAGCGTGGGAAAGGTGGAAGCTCTTTTGCAAGCTTTGGTCTGTGCTTGGACTTGTGCGGCTTGCAAATGTGCTTACACCTGTGCGTTGGCTTTTTTCTTCCTTTCTCATTTGATATTCACTTCAATAATTTTGCTTGTGTCAATTCCTAAAATGTCAACCACCTTAACCATCACTTTGTATTTGCCCGCTTTCTTGTATTCGTATGCAATGCTTGTAAATTCAAGCGTTGGATTTTTCTTGGTGCGGAAACTTTGCCATTCGTTTTCAAACAGATAGTTGCCGGTCCATTTTTCTTCAACTTCGCCTTTTTCGTTGTGGACTTTTATTATTTCTTTTTTGTCTTCGTAGTTGAAATCAATTGCCCAGTAATCAATCCAATCGTACCAGTTTTCGGTAAGTACAGTTCTTGTAATAATACCGTTTTTGTCTTTAACCACTTTTACTATTTGTCCGTCCTCAATTACTACTTTGCTTCCTGCTCTCATTGATTGTTGCAGTTCTTCAATGTCGTCTTGGGTGTAGTGTGTAACAAAGTCGGTCAGTTCGATGGTGATGGATTTTCCGTTGATTTTTTCTTTGGTGTTTAAATAGGCAACATCAAAGAATTTCACTTGTCCTTTCTCAACAGCTCGTTTGTCAAACACATCTCTGGGAATGTATTTCAATGTAATGGAAACACCTTTTTCTTTCAGTTCCTGAATGAACTGTGGCGTTAAGCCCATTTCAAACTCAAAGCCCAAAACATCAACCTGCGTATAAAGATTTTTGCGGCACTCTTCAAAGATGTCAACCAATCGGCTTTGTGTAACCGGAACGTCTAATGGCCCCACGTGAACAAATCTGCCTGCTTTTTGACCGTGCAAAGTGCTGTGTCCGTCAATTCGTTTGGCTTTGTAAGCTTCCAAAATCAAGTCCACATACAAATCTTCTTTGGCTTTGCGTTTCCCGTTGGTAAGGTCGTCCATAAAGAACTGCCTTTCATATTTGCCAAGGTTGAGTATTTCAAATGCTCTGAAGTCTTTACCGTTTTTTTGCAGTTCACGTTGCACACCAATTAAACGCTTGCGGGTGGTGTGTATGGCAAAACGCCCCAAATCGGCGGCAATCCATTTTCTGCCCAATTTTTCGGCTACAGCTGCCGTAGTGCCACTACCACAGAAAAAGTCTGCAATCAAATCACCTTCATTGCTGCTGGCTTTGATTATGCGTTCTAATAAGGCTTCGGGTTTTTGAGTGGGGTAGGGCAAATGTTCATTACTAAGAGTAAAAACCGCTGAAATATTCCAGACATCATCAACTTGACTTATACGAAAATCACCATGTTCATCTTTTCCTTGTTTCCGTCCTTCAAAAGAAGATTTAAAGCCAGGTCCATAAAGACAGAAATAATATTCCTTTACTTCTTGTGGTGTAAAAGTATATTTCTCGCTTTTTGAATAGTACAAAATATTATCGTGCCTTCGTTGGTATATTTTATTTGCAAGATTTCCAGTTCTATAATGCCATATTATTTCGTTAATAAAGTTATTCACTCCGAAAATATCATCTAATAATAATTTAAGATAACTGTTCACACGAAAATCACTATGAACTAAAATTGCACCATCTTTTGATAGCAACTGATGCATTAACTTAATCCTTTCATACATCATGCTTAAATACGAAGAAATACCTTTACCCCAAGTATCACGGTAAGCAATTTCTTCAATAATGCTTTGTTTCTTTTCAGCCTTCTCACCACCAATCTCTATGTTAAATCCGAAATCTGCTCCAACAGCAAATGGGGGGTCAATGTAAATGAGTTTGATACCGCCTTCTTTTTCTATTTCTTCCCGCATAGGTCCATTTGCCAATGAAGAAAGTATCAATTTATTATCGCCCCAAATCAATTTGTTTGTCCATCCTTTGAGTTGTCGCCCACGGGTATCAAACATTTCAAACATATCTCCGGCCTTCTTTTCTTCTTTGCGTGGCTCGTCTATATGCTCAATGCTATGAAAGGGCAGGGCTATATTGGTTACGTCTTCCTTTCTTCCGTTCCAAAACAGGAATACATCTTCTTCATCAGCAAATAGTTTGTAGATGTATTCTTTGGGCAGTTTTTCACCTGCCTTTATAAGTTCAATGATTCGGTTTTTATCAGTATCGTTCAAGTTCATAATGCCATTTCTTTATCCACTACATTAAATATTTCAATTAGGTCTTGGAATGATTTCAGATTTTGCTTTACCTCATCCCATTTTTCCTGCTTTACATACACAGGAGTGTACGTGTATTCGCTTTGAGCATTGTTGATGTCTTTGCACCAAGTTACCAGGCGTTTAATTTTTAGCAAGTCGTCTAAATCTTCCCTGCCTTTGGTTTCAAGTATGTAAAAAGTGTTCGGTCCGGTTTTTACAAAGAAGTCAGGATAATACTCCCTGATGTTACCGTCTTGAGCCTGATATTCAATTTTAAAATTGATACCGCCTTCGCCCATTGTGTTTTTTGCATAGGCAATTACATCTGAAAAACGACTTTCAAGAAATGATGCTACTTCCAGTTCAAACGGATTGTCTCCAATGATTTTGTTGAATACCGATTTTTTGGGAACAAGGAAAGGTTGGTTTTCTGCAACCTTTGGTTTGGTCAATTTTAGCGAAATGTAGTTTTTTACTTCTGCTGTTCCTTTGTCGGTTACGGTTAGTTCATCAATCGCCTTTTTGAACGTAGTTCGCAAAACTTCCTTTGGTTTTACTTCCGAAAGATTTCTTAGGGTTTGTGGGTCACTTAATTCAACTTCATTGGTAAAAAGCTGATACTTGATAAAGCTTTCAACCTTCGGATAAAGAATATTAAAACCGCTTACCAATCGACTATCTTTTAATATGGAAGCAGTGAAAAAGCCAATAACATTTCGGTAGTCAGGAACCGTGTCTTTGAAAACTGTTTTGTGTGAAAGATTGCCTTCAATGTCATTAAAAACAATCTCTTTCAATTCGTCTGAACTGAATTTTTTAAGTGCTACTTTTTCGTTTTTGAATTTACTTACGTCTATGAATTCCAAATTTTTGAACTCACGATAAATTCTCGGACTCATTTGTGGAATGGGAATATCGAGTTTATCCAAATCCTT
>JAAYTS010000271.1 GCA_012517995.1 Clostridium sp. | reverse complement strand
CGCTCCAAAAGATTTCAATTCCACTATGGTGCGGTTCTGAGGTTTTCAGGCGAAAATGATGTCACAAAACCTACTATATTTCAATTCCACTATGGTGCGGTTCTGAGCCGTTGTAAATCACACTAAAAATAACGTGTTTGCTGGAATAAAGATAGTTAATTTGCTTGTTTTTTGACTTTAAAAGTTGTCGATGTGTAATGATTAGAATATACACGGATATCGACAACAAAAGTTAAATAGATGATTATCAATAGGTAGCTGACAAGAATACTAGTAACTTCATTCTTGTTAAGAATTCCAAAACAGGGAGAAAACATGGTTCGACAACTTTAATTTATATAATTGTATCAATATTAGAACGTTCCATCCCGATGATCTCTTTTTCAAGCCACTTTTCTTGCCGGGTTTTAAATATAATCAGGCTATCTGTTTCAGGGTCCATTATTTTCTTTGCCTTTAGCTTAAGTTCAGTCAATTTCACCTCTGTGATCTCGCCTTCGAAAACTGAATTCTGTATCCAATGCAAATATTTCCTGCAATGTTTCAGCATTTTTCCTACACGTTTTTCATTTACATCATACATCAATATAATATACATAATGTAAGGGTTATTTATGTTACCACCACATTTTGAAAGGTTTGTACTCTTCAATTTCTAAAATATGCTTTACAAGTTTGTAACACTCTAGTCTTATCAGATATTTATAACTGACATTTCGTTTTAATTTTCTATGTTTTATAGTCTCATTTAACCTTTCTTCAAAGGCCTGAACAAACATCTTTTTTCCATTTTCATTAAGTATACATTTATTAAGTTGTTTGTCAAAGTGTTTGGATTGGATAATTCTTTTGTTCAATACCTTAAAAATAACCCTATCCACAATTATTGGCTTGAATATTTCAGCTAAATCAAGTGATAACGAAAACCTCCTTTCTCCTGGTGAATGCAAAAAACTGATAACCGGATTAAGCTGAGTTTGATGGATTGCCCTAAGGCATTGGGTATAGCACATCATATTTCCAAAAGAAATAAGAGCGTTAACCTCATTCCTAGGAGGTCGCTTACTCCTGTCACCCATTGCAAAGTCATTGATAATAAGATTAAAAGCCTCATAGTAAGCCATTCTTATATTTCCTTCAATCCCCATTAACTGATCTATGGCATTACAGTTATCAATTGATGCTCGCAGATTCTCAATACTTTCAATAATAGGTGAAAGGTCTTTGTTCCGATTGTCATAATATCTTAGATTCTTTAAAATGTTAAACGATGCTCCGTCTATTATCCTTCTGGCAATTATTATCTTTTTTTTTGGATCAAGATGGTGGGTTACCTGAGCTAGTAATAATTTACCTGAAAGTAGATAATCCCTGGGCATAAACGATCCAGTATAGTTTTCATAGTAATCGAAAAAGTGAACGGCAATATTATTCTGCCCCAGGAAGTTAAATAATGCGCTATTTGCATCAAGCGAGCCAAAAGAATACAATTCCTCAACTCCCTCAACTGGAATGTATCTGTTGATTGGATTAGGATTCTCCAGAATAGCAAAAGTCAAAATACGAACAGTTCCTGCATTTCTTGTTGTGAATTAAAGGTGGACATTCTTTCTGTGTTGTTATTCTTACAATAGCTTTCATGGTGTCGGCTATCACTATTTCGTCTTCTGCTGTAAGTTGTATGGGAACTGTTTTCCTAAACTTCGGGTACTCAATGATGGCTTTAGCTTTATCGATACCATTACGTTTTAATACGTACAGATAAAACTTTGCTTGCCATTCATGCGCTTCTTCATGGCTATCACTTTTTTTTATCTCATGCACAATTTTGCGTGATGCATCATAATAATCAATTTTTACTCCATCAACTTGAATCTCAGTGTATTTTCCTGAACGAAATGGATATGAAGTGTCGTGAATGAGTTTACCCTCTGCAACAAGGAGACTTGTCTGTTCCATTTGTATTTCATTCGCAAAGAGCCAAAGTTTGCGATGACATATATGATAATAATTAAAATGAGTCCCTGAGATTCTCATTATTCCTAAATAATATTGACAGTATTGTCTAATTCAACCCCAGTATCAAATGAATATAAGTCAGGGGCAAGTTTGTAAATATTACCATATGGGTTAGCAGAACCAAGGAACGGTGGGAGCTGGTTTTGCAATACACGAATTTGAATGATATTGTCAGCCATTTGCTTAAGATGTAGATCTATTGCTTTCTTCTTTGCAATAAGTACTGCATTATCTTCTTTATTCGAAATTAAATTAAGTAAATCATCTCTTAGTTCCAGTAAACGTTCAAAATTGTCATCAAGATTGTTTTTGGGTATGTATAGTTGTATCTCATCTCCAAATGATTGTTTATTAACGATTTGGAATTTACCCAATTTCTGAAACATGCAGTTTTTAATATCTTCAATAAAGTTGAATGTTATATTGGGAGAGTGCTGAACATGCCTGGCAAAGCATAATTGTGTATTTATTTTATCAAAAAATTTCTTTTGTACACTTAACAATTCCTGTTCTTCGTATAAGTCTTTACAAAATGATTGCTTGGTAAATCTCAACAAATCCGGATCATCACGATAAATCAATTCACACCTGTTTTTCCCGTTTTTCTGAAGCAAAAATACATGAACAACACCTCTGGATTTCTTGCCGTTTCTGTTGCATCTGCCTGCTGATTGAACAATATTGGCAACTGTTGAAAAATCCCGGAATACAACTGGGAAATCAATGTCTACCCCTGCTTCTATTAATTGTGTTGAGACTAGAATTATCCGTTTACCTTGTCTAAGTCGCCTTTTTGCTATGAATATCTTTAGTTTTCTATGCCTGGGAGTAAAGTGTGTGTTGAGTAGTAACACCTCGTCCTTAGGGATCGCACCTCTAAGCAACTTATACAAATCTTTCGTGTCGTCAATAGTGTTTAAAATAACCAATACTGAAGAATTACACTTCAAAATTGATTCTTTCACCTGCTCTAATGAAACAGGGGCCTTTTGTATTCTTAATTCATATCGGTTAAATAGGGGGCTGTTGAAATATTTAGTCTTTAACAGGGACCAAGGTTCCACATAATCCTTGAAAAAATGCAATGCATCTTTAGCATTTGAAGGAATTTTGTAGTTAGGTTGCGTAGCCGTTGAAATAATAGCGAAACTGTTGAATTTTGAGCAGAATCTATCCAAATAGGCTACGAAGAAACCATATAATCTTGGTGGAAGAGCCTGAATTTCATCGATCAGGAATACGGTGTTCGAAAAATTAGGGAGTTTTAGCAGTTCGGCATTCTCATTTCCAAGAAAGGTTTCGAATAAGCGAACGAAAGTGGTAATAATCAATGGATAAGAGAATGATTTCTCTTTTAACTCAAGAATGCTTGCTTCCTTTATTTTTTCTTCAGATGCATCAGCATCTAACTCATTCTGAAGCTCAGAAAAGCGACGATTTTCAGATTTTGAGTCTATTCTCTGGATGTATTCCTCGTATCCTTTATAAATTTTGAGAACCTCTGCTTCAACCTGTTCCGTTATTGAAAGAAATGGGAGAGAATATATAATTCTTTTAGGACCTGTTGTCTTAATTATTTCAGAAGCCAAAGAAAGCATCATCAAAGTCTTACCAGATCCAGTAGGAGCCGTTAATTCGAAGACCCGCTTTTCTTTATTTAGACCTTCGTTTAAACCTTTGATGGCTTCTTGCCTTATTGATGTCCTTAGTTTATTGATTTCCGAGTCCTGATTAAGACAACTAAGATACTCAGACAACCTTATCTTAAAGATTTCAGCAAATGATTCCAGAAACGTATTGCTTTCCTTTAGGGTTTCGCTTATGTTAGCAGCATCCGATTTGTCTGCCAATAATAAACAAGCAAATGCATACTGCAATTCGAGGAAGAAATCCAATGGAGAAGAAAGCTTGCTGCCAAAAAACATTAGATTGTCCTTGAAGGTATCTTGACATTTGCTATTATCTTTACTTTCGTTGATTGGTTTTACATCAAGGTCTAAGTAATTTTTTAACACTTCCTTAATAGGTAAATCTGGGCTTGTTCTCAGAAAATTAAACAAAGCATCAATTTCCCTCTTGCTAAGCACATAGTTGTCATCAGTAATGCCCAGGTTTTCAGGAGTAAAATCAGGCAGATCCCCATGATGTTTAGCCAGCGCCACGACAATGGCTAATGCAAGGTTCTGGTCAAAATGCCAACCTTCCAGGTATCTTACAATAGCAGCTTTGTTGGCAGGACAAGATAATATAGTGCTAAAAAACAGATATGCGGATAGATATGCATGATTGGAATAGCTGTTATTAAGCTTCTGGGGTTTTAATTTTTTCTGAAAGTTTGGGTTTGTTTTACCCAAATCGTGAAAAAGTGCTAGCAACTCCGCTAATTTGGAGTTGCTTAGCATTTTTACATTCTTTAAGACCCCATCAATATGGGAAATCAATAATTTATCTCGATGTGACCATATTGGTTTCATATTAGGCACCAATAATCAAGAGTTTCTACATTTATAGTAGAAAGAAGAGAATTGCTCTTGCTTACTTTAAACTCATAAAAATCTCCATCTACATCAATAGTATGAGGATAATCAGGATATATTATGCTTTCATATTTATCGGGTAAGTTCCAAAAGTCTTGCGTTTGGTAAGTTGGAATCTTATCGAAACCTATCCTGAATCCATCTGAAACATTCTTAAGAGAGTGTTTGCTAGCAAGAACAAACCCCTTGGTGGAGAATTCTCCATGCTTCCTGTCTGAAATCTCTCCCTCAGATACCCATGTAATACTGGCAGGACAATTATGAATACCTAAAACTGGAGTATATACAGCTTTACCCTCTTTAACATAACCAAAGAAGTCGTGAAAGATTTTTTGGGATCTTTCATTATTTAAGGCCAAAACCACCAGGTATTTTGGGTTCTTTAAAAACTCAAAATATTTAGGTGCTCCGCTTCCTGTCGGATTTATTGCGGTCTTGGATGTAAACCCCCAGGAAAGTTTCCTTACAGGACTCAGTAGCTGAACCCCGTAAAGTAAATCTTCGGACAACTGAGGGAAAAGCGCTCTCATTGTCACACGATCAATACCAATAACCGCTCCAATTAATCCAATTAATGCAGTTTTCGTTATAATGTCATGTGATAATGGGTTATTATTTGTTTCTGGCTTTTTGAAATGCCCCCATTTACCCTCAATCACAATTTGAAATCCAATCATAGTGACATTGCTTCAAATTTAGGTATATCCTTAAACTTTGTTGCAATAGACTCGGTCTCGGTATAATACCGAATCTTTTCAATTTTACTGTTATTTGCTACTTCTTTTAATTTTGAAAAATCTATTTCATAATCATCAATGCTCCTTATTTGTTCTGATACCTTACCTTCCTTGGGGATAATCTTAATAAGGCGGTCTAGGCTGTATACTTTATATTCCTGGTTAGCATAAACAAACTCAAGCAACAACAGAGAATTCTGCCCTACCTTAGTCCTAGAGTGAGAACTTCCTTCACCTCCTGTTCCACACCACATACCTTGGTACATCAATTTCAAGTCATCATCGGTCATTCCTGTTGTTTCAGCTACTCTGGGATTTACCCACCCATGTATTTGAATCAATGAATAAGGGACAATTGAGGTTGTACCTATTGAACCTTGTGTGTTCTCACCCTTTGACGTAAAATGTGTTGTGTTTTGGTGTATCCGTAGGTTTACTTCATTTAATGATGGATTTAAAAGCGCAAATTGAACAGGTCCGGTAAATTGTGTATGACCATTTACCATAGGTGTTCCATCGACTTTGATTTTCTTCGCATCATCACCCAATGTAGAGATACCGCCAAAAAGCCTGACATCAATCTGTTCTTTAAGTAATTCAGCTACGTTAGTTAGTTTGTTAGGATTACGATTTTCAGCTATCCACTTAAGCACACCTTTGGAGTCAGTTTTGCCGGCACCGGTTTTTTCACTTACATAAACTGGTAATTGCTTTTCTTCAAAAAATGTTCTGATAAATCTTTTTATCCTTACATCGCTTACCAGAATCCTTTTGGTTTCTTCATCATAACGCTGTTCACCAGTAAAAGGGTCACCATTTGGAATATTGTATGATGTTTCATACAAGAATAGGATTTCTGATTTCTTAACATTGTTATTCATAGGTTGTGTTTTTTTGAGTTAGACATTGTTTTCAACGTTTTCTTCAACAGATGAGGTGTCTTTTTTAGGAATTGGTTTAAAGTAGCCTTCGAAAAAGCCAAATGCACATTGTTCTTTATCATAACTGATGCTAAAATCTTTTATAAGTTGAGCCAGGTCATATGACGACTGAAATGTGAACTTAGCTTTATCGTGAAGTATCAGTTTTTGCTCGATTTCATTTTTAAGTTTAATGAAATCGGATAGTGTTGCGATTCTACGGGTCAGGTTACCAACATAGTTTTTCTCGAATGAGTTTATTACCCCGCTAAGGTTTTTTGCCATGCCACCTAATAACAGGCCTAGTTTATAACTTCCAGAATCAGTTATTTTTTTCATACGATCTGTATTTGAATTTTGGATATTAAAAAGAAATTGTAGGTTGTATCTCAGTAAGATGTATCTCAAAAACAAGAAATTAGAGTCCTCCATTCTAACTATGTATTCACAATTCCTGATAAAATATGGTAGCAAAATATTGTCATTGTAATAATTCTCGGTATATATCAATGGCAGAACCTTAAGTAAATGGCTTTGCAATGTAGGACTTTCTCTGAATTCTACTCGCTTTGCTTTTTCATCAAACTGGGGATCGCCAAGTATGAACCTGAAAGCCTTCTCTATGTTAAAAGGAGGAAACTGTTTGTCAGTTCTATTAAATGTGTCCTTTCTTTTATTGTCGATTGTTTCTGCTATTGTGCTAATCCTTGAATGAATTTGCTTTATTTTACTTTTTCTAATACCTGAGATTTCGATCAGGTCGGTGTCAGGCGACGTTATTCCTACTCTTTTTTTACAGAATATCAGATCAAAGGAAATAATGTTGTCGTTGTCCTTTTCTTTTTCTACAAATCCAAATAAAACATCATCTTCATACGAAATGGATTGTGACAGCTTGTGTTCGTTCCAGTCTTTCTGAAAATCTAAATAATCTTTTTCGGTTAAACCCTCTCCTCTTGGAAGCACTATGAGTTTAATATCTGTTCCAGGTATAGCCCTCCCTTTGGAAGAGTAGTCGATGGCATAAAACAGGTCCTTTAATTCTTCACTGCTGAAGACTTTTGATTTATACTTGTTTTTGCTGGTGAAAAATGGAAACTGAATGTCATTTTTGGCATCACCCGAACATAGTGTCTTATACAATGTCTTTTTAAGAACGAGACCTTGCTGGCCTGGCTCTACAAATTCAGACATGATTTTCCCTGTTATAGCATCAACTTCACTATGATAGTGATACCAATGCTTTTTTCCTGGAAACTCAAAGTGCAGAAAAACTTCGTATCTTGAAAGATCGAATAATTGCTTTTTTTGCGTTGCAGTTAATCCGGATTCTCCAAAATCAACTTTGGTTTTAAATTCGTTATAGTTACTTTCTACTGTTAGCTCATATAATCTTTCTATTTCATTTTCATCAAAACTGAAAATATGATTATTGTCCAAAAGGGATATGATAGTAGGTGCATATAAAAGGATGGCCTCAATGACTTTAAGGTTGTTTTGCATTGAATCCCTGAAGGAATTCAAAACCTCGTATTTATTTTTTTCAACGATACTATTAAAATCTGCATTTCCCCTGTTAAAGGAACTTGGCCGGTAACCGGATTGAGGATGGTTAGGATTGGCTAATCTATAGTATCCACCTTCTTTAGTCTCGATGGATCCGTTTTTGTTTAGTTTTCCACTCCTTGAGTAGTATATATCACCATAGATATATTTTACTAAACCATCTGCATCAGAGGTCTTGAATTTTAAATAGTACAGGTTCTCCCTTTCATTTTCTGGCGTTACATACATGTTGGCAAAGTCAAACGAGAAATCTTCCTTTACCGGCAGAGTCAGACAGATGGGCCAATTGCCATTAATGTCTTTCGGGCAAGGAGAAACATATTGAAAATTTTTCAGGCTGTTTGTAGATTGCCTGAAAACCTTCCCAATTTGAAGTACTGTATCTAAGCTCATATTAATAGGGTTTATTAAAACAATTACCTATTTTCACGATAACTCCACCCAGCCGAAGCCGTTGGAACTTTTTTCGCTTATTCCTGCGTTCCAGATCATCTTGTGGACTTCCGGAGAGGCCTTCAGGGTAAAGTCAAACAAGCTGCCTATTACTCTGGTCTCTTCTTTTGTTCCAGGTTTTATTAAAAAGCCTGACTTCTTATACTCTGACAAATCCTCAATTGCTATTTCACCGCATTCTTTCATACGTGTATTGTAATATTTTTCCTTTATGTGCTTAACTGCATATGCGATAAAATCCTTATGATCCGGATACAGGTACTGGGGATGTATGCTCTTGTCCTCATTGATACTTACAACCCACGGTGATCTTAGCCTGTAGCGCATTTCAGTCTTGAAGTCAGGGTCACCTAATCCTTCAACACTGGAAACTGTAAAATCTATCCCATTAAACTGATCTCCCAGATATACACTCTGCGATGAGAACAAACCTTTAATGAAATTCATTGCTGCATCATCTACATCAAAGGATATGTGAAGTTCAGCTTCTCTATTCTTTACCTCAAAAAGCCTCTTGTCCTTCCATAAAACCGGTTTTCCGAAATTTAACCTTGAATAGCAGAATAACTTGTACAACTTGTTATCACCTGGCCGGCCATAACCATTGTTATGAAGGAAGGTGGCATATTGGGCATCTGCCTGTTTCAGCACCTTGTAAATCCATGCGCTTAAGTAATACTGATAATCCATGGGAAGCATTCTTGACCTCCCTGTGCGGGTAAATATTAGTTTGAATCTCATAGCGGTTTGTGTTAAGATAATCCGAAATAAATAAGTAAAAATGTCAACTATTGGCCTTTTTGAAAATCTCCATCTTTTTTTTGAGCATTTTTTTCAGTTCCTCAGGTTCAATTATCTCTATTTCGTTGCAAAGGCCAAGTACAAACCGTCCGACTCCCTCAAGGCTCTGGACTGTCGCTGAATATTCAAACCTGTTGTCTGATATCTGTTTTATGCTATTTTCTGCCAGTGGGTATTCCTCCTTGAGAAGCTCACTCGCTCTAAGTGATAGTATAAGTCGCACAGGTATTGTATCATTAGTACTTATTCTGAAGTGGTCACTCTGGGCATCCTTGTGCTTTTCCTCGTTTTCCCAGTATGTGGGCAAGATCTCGACAGATCCAATTCGTGACACTTTAAACATCTTATTCTTTCTGCTTTTGAGATCAAATGCCCAGATCGAGATAAAGTTTGTAGTAAACTTGAACGGTTCAACTGTCCGGTTGGAGGTTTTGTCGCTGTGAGCCGACCTGTAGTTCTTCAGCTCGACAGTCCTTTTCTTTTCTATTGCAGTAATCAGCTGACGTACATTGTCTGATTGCTGCATGTTGAGTATAGTTTGTGCAATCTCCGGTGTGTTGTATAAGGCGCAGAGTTTACGAATCAGACTTTGCTTGTAGATATTGTCTCCTGTTATGGCATGTATAGCATTATAGACAATTTGAGCTTCTTCCTGTGAGAAGTATACAAGCTTATTTAGTTCTTTGAAATATGGTGATTGCTTGTCTATATAATATGCTCCATATAGGGGGCGAGGTATAATGAAACCTGCATCTCTTATGGTCCTTATATATCTTTTAGTGGTACGTTCACTAATACTAAGCAAATCACAAATACGACCAATGGTATGCTTACGACCATTGGAAAGTAGCATGATTAGCTCGAGGAGCTTTTGGAGTTTGGGTTGATCACTCATTTAACACTTTTTAGAGTAGTGTTAAATTTAGTCAAAATCAATTATATAAAAAATATGAGACAAATATTTATATGGTGTTTTGCAATGGAAGTGTTTATCTTCTTTTTGCGAAGAATTGCTTTACAATTTGAGAACACTCTTCAGATAGAATGCCGCCGAGGACTTCGGTGCGGGGATGGAGGGGGGAGGGGGTAAGACGGCTAAAGCCACGCTGAGGATCCGAAGCACCATAAACTATCCGGCCTATCTGTGCCCAGCTCAGGGCGCCGGCACACATGGTACAAGG
>JAAYTS010000125.1 GCA_012517995.1 Clostridium sp. | reverse complement strand
TAGAATATCTCCTTGTTCAGAATGGTTGATGCCGCTGATGCCTCAAAACATGCTGTAAGAGGCTTGTTGTCAAGAGGATCGTGGAATAAATGTGTGGAACTATGTTGCATAGTAAAAAAAGTGGGTTTTTAATGCATAACAAGCCAAACTTTCCAGAAAGAAGTTCACTAAATTAAAAGTATGAGGATTTCACATTGACCTTCAAAGCAAGTAAACCAATAAAATAACAGGATGAAGAGATCATTGCCAACTTTTACTTGACACAAACAAAATTCAATTTACTGTTGCTTTTTAGAGATAGACTATGTTATAATTGTCATAAGATTAGTTGATTTGTAACGATGATAGTAATAGTGAGGTTGTTATATGCATCTTATAAATTATTTAAAGTACAGGTGCATAATAAATTGAGAAGAGTTTAAAATTTAAGAAGAGACGAGTTTTAGAAGAGAAGAGATGAGATGAGGCGAGACAGTGGAATTTAATTTTGTCTTATAGCCAAGTGTCTTACTTGGTTTTTTAATTTAGTCAAGTCTCATGTCTTCCTTTATAAAAAAAGGGGGCATTTTTCATGTTTTATCCAAGTATTGAAGAGGTAAAAAAATTAACTAAAGACCACAATATAATCCCTATTTCCATGGAAGTTTATGCTGATATGGAAACTCCAATAAGTCTTTTTAAAAGATTTGAAAACAGTAAGTACTGTTTCTTACTAGAGAGTGTTGAAGGGGGCGAAAAGTGGGCTCGTTATTCCATTATCGGCAAAAACCCATTTTTAAAAGTTAAAAGTTTTAAAGACAGCACAATTATTGAAGATAAAAAAGGTGTTATAAAAGAGGAGAAGGGCAACCCTGTTGAAATTATAAGAAAGCTTATGAACAAATATAAGGGGGCAACTCTTCCAAACCTACCTAGGTTTAATGGAGGGGCAGTGGGCTTTTTTGGGTATGACCTTATAAGGTATTATGAAAACCTCCCAAATGTTCCACAAGACGATTTAAAACTTCCAGAGTGTCACTTTCTCTTTACAGATGAAGTTTTGGTTTTTGATCATCTAAAGCAAAAAATCCACATAATTGTAAATTTACATGTGGGAGGGAATATAGAAAGAGATTATAACAGTGCTGTAGATAGAATAAAGAGCATTTACAAAGAAATTCTCGATACAAGATGGAAGGTATTTGATGATTTTCCTCCTGATTTTACCGGTAATCAAAAGGGTTTAAAATATACAACAAATATATCAAAAGAGTTGTTTTGTAAAAATGTATCAAAAGCACAAGAGTATATTAAGAATGGAGAAGTTTCTCAAGTTGTACTTTCCCAGCGTTTGTGTGTAGAAACTGAGGAACATCCCTTTAATGTGTATAGAATTTTGAGAATTATAAATCCTTCACCCTATATGTACTATCTTAAATTTGATGACTATAAAATAGTAGGATCTTCACCTGAAATGCTTGCAAGGGTAGAAGATGGAGTTGTTGAAACTTGCCCTATAGCTGGAACACGAAAAAGGGGAAAGACAAAAGAAGAAGATGAAAAGCTTGAAAAAGAACTTTTGTCAGATAAAAAAGAATTAGCAGAACATTCTATGCTGGTGGATTTAGGAATAAGCGAAATTGGAAAAATTTCCAAAGAAGGAACAGTGAAAACAAGTAAGTTAATGCATATAGAAAGGTACTCCCATGTAATGCACATAGTTTCTAATATTTCAGGAGAACTAAGGGAAGACAAAACTGCATTTGATGCATTGATGTCTATTATGCCAGCAGGTACACTTTCAGGTGCCCCAAAGGTTAGGGCTATGGAAATTATAGATGAATTTGAAAATGTAAAAAGAGGTCCTTATGGTGGAGCAATAGGATACCTTAGCTTTAATGGAAACTTAGATAGCTGTATAACCATTAGAACTATTATATTTAAAGATGGGAGAGCTTATGTTCAAGCAGGTGCAGGTATAGTTGCAGATTCAGTTCCAGAAAGTGAATACGAAGAAACTATAAATAAAGCAAGTGCACTTTTAAAGGCTTTAGAAGAAGCGGAGGAATTTTATTCTGACTATAAAGGCTTAAAAAAGTTACAGCTTGCAGGGAAGTAATAAACACCATTAATTGAGATGAGAAGAGAGGAGAATTATTATGTTAAAAGAGGCAATAGCAAAGTTAATTGAAGGTAAAAATTTAAATGAGGATGAAGCTATAAGTTCTTTAGATTGTATTATGAGTGGGAAGGCAACTGATGCACAAATAGGAAGTTTTATTACAGCTCTTAGAATTAAAGGTGAGACAATAGAAGAGGTCACAGGGTGTGCAAAGGTAATGAGAGAAAAGGCATACAAAATAAACCCTAAAATAGACTACTATATCGACACTTGCGGTACTGGTGGTGATGGTTCAAATACTTTTAATATATCCACAGCAACAGCTTTTGTGGCAGCTGCAGGAGGAGTTCCTGTTGCTAAGCATGGGAATAGATCTGTATCTAGTAAAAGTGGAAGTGCAGATGTTTTGGAAAGTTTGGGAATTAACATAGATGTTCCACCTGAAACGGCAAAAGAATGTATTGAAAAAGTAGGAATAGGCTTTATGTTTGCACCACATTTTCACAAATCTATGAAATATGCGGCAGGACCTAGAAAAGAGCTGGGGGTAAGGACGATATTTAATATATTAGGCCCTTTAACAAACCCTGCCAATGCAAAAGGGCAAGTACTAGGTGTTTTTGACGAAAAGCTTACCGAGCCAGTGGCAAATGTGCTGTTAAATCTTGGCGTGGAAAAAGCAATGGTTATCCATGGCTTAGATGGTATGGATGAAATAACTACAACCACTAGAACAAAGGTGTCAGAAGTTAGGGACGGCAGCATTATAAATTACTATATAGACCCTGAAGAATATGGTTTTTCATTGGCTAAAAAGGAAGAATTATTAGGTGGGGAAGCAAAGGAAAACGCAGATATTATATGTTCTATTTTTAATGGAGAAAAGGGGAAAAAAAGAGATATAGTATTATTAAATTCGGCAGCAGCATTATATGTTGGAAAAGTGACAAAAAGCATTGAAGAGGGAATTGAGTTGGCAGCTGAAATAATTGACTCTAAAAGGGCAATGGAAAAAGTATATGAATTAAGGGATTATTTAAATTATCTTAATGGTAAATTTAAAAATATAGAAATAGCATTATAGCATTTTAGTTTAAAAGAAAATATCAGTTTAAACTTAGGAGGAAAAAATGATATTAGATAAAATTGTTAATGAAAAAAAGCTGCAGCTTAAAAAAGAAATGAGTGAAATTTCTATAGAAGGCTGGAAACAGAGAGTTTCAAGGCCGGGGCTGCACAAGACCATAGATTTTTACAATGCATTAAAAAAAGATAAGCAGATATCTATAATAGCTGAGGTTAAAAAGGCCTCTCCTTCAAAGGGTATTATAAAAGAAGATTTTAATCCTTTGGAAATAGCTAAAAAATATAGTGAAGAAAAAGTCCAGGCAATATCTGTTCTTACAGAGAAAAACTTTTTTCTAGGAGATGAGGACTATCTTGTTAAAATAAGGCAAAATGTAGCTTTGCCTATTTTAAGAAAGGATTTTATAATAGATTTGTGGCAAGTTTATCAGTCAAGATGCTTAGGTGCTGATGCCATACTTTTAATAGTGTCCATTTTAAATGATGAGGAGCTAAAAAAGTTTCAAATTGTAGCAGAAATACTTGGAATGCAGTGTTTGGTTGAAGTGCATGACAGGGAAGAACTTGAAAGAGCTTTAGAATCTGGGGCTAAGATTATTGGCATCAACAATAGAAATTTAAAGACTTTTGAGGTGGATTTAAAAACTACAGAGAAATTAATGAACTATATACCCCATGACAGGGTGGTTGTAAGTGAAAGTGGAATTAAAACCCAAGATGATATGAGATATTTAAAAGATTTGGGCGTTAATGCAGTTTTAATTGGTGAAACATTTATGAGAGCAGATTCTATAAATGAAAAAATAAAAGAATTTAAATTGGTGAATGTATGACAAAAGTTAAAATTTGTGGGATTAAAAGAAAAGAAGATATAGAGTATGTAAATAAGTATTTGCCTGATTATATAGGATTTATTTTTGCCCAAAGCAAAAGAAAGGTTTCAATAGAATTTGCAATGGAACTTAAAAAAAATCTTTCACCTAAAATTAAAACTGTTGGTGTTTTTGTAAATGAAGATTTAGAGAAGGTTTTAGAAATTACAAATAAACTTTCCCTTGACTGTGTACAGATTCATGGGGATGAACCTTGTGAGTATATAGAGGATTTAAAAGAAAAAATAAAAAGTAAAAAAGAAGTTGAAATATGGAAAGCTATAAGAGTAAAGGACGGAGATTCTATAAAAAAAATGTCATGTTTTAATGTGGATGCTTTTGTTCTTGATGCATATATTGAAGGGGTTTACGGAGGGGCAGGAAAAACTTTTGATTGGGAATTAGCCAGTAGGGCAAAAGAGTTTGGAAAAATTATTTTGGCAGGAGGTTTAGATAGAGAAAATATAAAAGAGGGGATAGAAAAAGTAAAGCCCTTTGCAGTGGATGTAAGTAGTGGAGTTGAAACTAATGAGTATAAAGATGAGGACAAAATAAGGGATTTTATTTATAAAGTTAGAAGTTAAAAATGTAAAAGTGTCTTATATAAATTTAAAGGGAATAAATTTTAGTGGCTGTTACGCTAGGTTTTAAGTGTACAGCTTTTTTATTTTTGGTGGGTATCCTATATCAAAGTAAAAATAAATAGGTTATATAATTTTTATTTTACAAATATTATACAATAAGTCGTTATAATTTTTTTTAAAAGCTATTTGCAGGTTTTATTTCAATATGATAATATAATTTAGATGAGGTGATTAAATTGTTGATTGTAGGTCTTAATGGAAGTCCAAACAGAAATGGAAATACTAAGTTTTTGATTAATACTGTACTAAATAAAGTAAAAGAATTAGGTGCAGAAACAATTGTCTATGACGTACAGGAATTATTAAACAGTGCAAAACACAATTTTTGTGTTGTTTGCAGTTCGCCATGTTCGGGTATATGTTATAAGGACACAAAACTTGAAGAAGCTTTTGAAGTTATGAAAAAAGCAGATGGCATTATATTAGGAAGTCCATCTTATTTTGGAACTGTTAGTGGACAAATGAAAGCCTTTTTTGACAAGACAAGGAAGTTAAGAGGAGAAAAAGCACTTTACAATAAAGTTGGTGCAGGTATTACAGTTGGAGCTTCTAAGTATGGTGGACAGGAAACAACTATAAAAGCTCTTCATGATATAATGCTTGTACAGGGAATGGTTGTTGTTGGCGATGGATACTTTGAAGATGATTGTGGACATCATGGTGTATGTGCCCACAGTCCAGCTGATAAAGATGATGTTGCAATAAAGAGGGCAGAAATATTGGCAAAAAGATTATTTGAAGTTTGCAGTAAGTTAGGAGTATAATAAAATTTAGGTGTATTTATGTTTTATGAATTTTCCAGAACAGAGTTATTAATTGGTGAAGAATCATTAAAAAAATTAAAAAATTCAAAAGTGGCGGTTTTTGGAGTTGGCGGGGTAGGTTCTTTTGCTGTGGAGGCACTAGTTAGGGCAGGTGTAGGAAGACTTGTTTTAGTTGACAGTGATTGTGTATGTGTTACCAACATAAACAGACAGATCCATGCTAATCAAAAGAGCATTGGAAAGCCTAAGGTTGAAGTTATGAAGGATAGGATACTGGAAATAAATCCAAAAGCAGAAGTTGTCACCTACCAAGAATTTTACCTGCCTGAAACTGCAGATAATCTTATTCAAAAAGATTATGACTATATTATAGATGCAATTGACACAGTTACAGGTAAAATTGGGCTTGTTGTTAAAGCAAAAGAAATGGGTATACCCATAATATCTTGTATGGGAGCAGGCAACAAGTTAGACCCTGCAAAATTTACAGTGGCAGATATTTTTGACACTTCAGTATGTCCTTTAGCAAAGGTAATGAGAAAGGAACTTAGAAAAAGGAACATACACTCACTAAAAGTTGTGTACTCAAAAGAAGAGCCTATAAAGCCAGCTGAACCCAAAAATATAATTTCTGATGCTGGTGCTGATTCTTTAGAGGAAACAGGTAAAAAAAGCGTGATAAAAAAGCGTGTACCTGGAAGCATATCCTTTGTTCCTCCTGTAGTTGGGTTTATTGCTGCAGGTGAGGTAATTAAGGATTTAATAGGATATAATAAATAAAAAAAGTAAAGGTGTGTATATGACAGATAAAAGAATAAGTATTTTTACAGGGCATTTTGGCAGTGGCAAATCAGAAGTATCTGTAAATTTTGCAATAAAGCTGTCCCAATTAAAAAACAAAGTAGCAGTTGTGGATTTAGATATAGTTAACCCATATTTTCGTGCCGTTGATGCAAAAAAGTTGTTATTAGATAACAATATAAAAGTGGTATCTCCTATGTATGCAAATACAAATGTGGATGTTCCGGCTCTTCCACCAGAAATTAATTCATTATTTGAGGACAGAAGCTATAATGTTGTTTTTGATGTGGGAGGAGATGATTTAGGAGCCAGGGCTTTAGCAAGATATAATGAGGAACTGTTAAATGAAGGATATGAAATGTATTTAGTTGTAAATACCAAAAGGCAAGATACTAACACAGACAGCAAAATAATACAGATGGCAAAGGAAATAGAATATGCATCAAAATTAAAAATATCGGGTTTTATAAACAATACAAATCTATTAAAAAACACTACTATTGACGATATTATTAGTGGTCATAAGATAATAAAAGAAGCCTCAAAAAAACTTGGTGTCCCTATATCCTTTGTAAGTGGTTTTTATGACTATATAAAGGGAATAGAGGACTTTACAGAAAACGAAATTTTGTTTTTAAATAAATATATAAAGTTGCCATGGGATTAATTGGAGGATACGCTTATGGTAGATAAAATTTTATTAAGTGAATTTCTCAGTGAAGGTAAAGTAATAAAAACAAAACATTATAACTCCAACAACTGGGTAAACAATCTGGTGTTTTCTTTTAATAGTGACAGTATTGAGATAGATATAGGACTAGAAAAGGATTATATTGAAAACATTATTATGATTGGGGATACCATGAGGTGTAAATATACCACTGATAATTTTGAATACACAATGTCAGGGTGGGTAAGTAAAATAAAATTAGACCACCCCCAGAGTATAACTATAAAAATACATGAAATAGAAAAATTTTCAAATAACCGAAAAAGTAACAGACATGATGTATATCTTTGTACTATTATCAAAAAAAATAAATATGATGAAACAGGGGTATTTACAATAGTAGTTAACCTTAGTAATACAGGTGTGGCTTTTGTTGTAAAGGAAGATTTGGAAAAACAGCTAAATGAAGAAGGTACGTTAAAAAAGGGAGATAAATACTTTTTTGAATTGTATACCACATCTCACGAGAAAGTTTGTTTTGAAGGTGTGATAAAGGGACAAAGCCCAAGTGATAAAGGCAATAAATATGGAGTTGAAATTACACATATTGATAAAGAAAATAGAAATATTTTTGAAGAATATATTAATAAACTTGAAAAAAAAGATAAGGAGTTTTATAATAAACAAGACAGCTTTTGGTCTAAACATAGCAAGTACAATAAGTAATGGGGGATTTAGATGGCTAAAGTTAGCATTGATGAAAGCAGGTGCAAAGGATGTAAACTTTGCATTTCAGTGTGTCCTAAGAAAATTGTTATAGTACAGGACAAGTTAAACTCAAAAGGATTTCATCCTGTAGGTATTTCGGACATGGAAAAATGTATTGGCTGCGCTTTTTGTGCAATGATATGTCCAGATTGTGTTATTGAAGTTGAGAAATAAAAAAACTTAACTAAAAACCAATCTTAAATACAATGTATGATTTGTTAGAATAAGGTTTATCAGAAGAAAAGTGTAGAAGGGGTTATTTAAATGGGAGAAAAATATTTAATGAAGGGCAATGAAGCTATTGCAGAAGCAGCTTTAAGAGCAGGGTGCAAGTGCTATTTTGGATATCCTATAACACCACAGACAGAAGTAGCACATTATATGGCAAAAAAAATGCCAAAGCTAGGAGGAAGCTTTGTACAAGCTGAAAGTGAAACTGCTGCAATAAACATGGTTTATGGAGCTGCATCTACTGG